>CAZGOR010000256.1:0-6037 GCA_964527875.1 uncultured Bacteroides sp.
TCTGTGAAAACTCTGTGGACTCTGTGGTTTATACTACTTTTTAGACAGTCTCATTTAGCGAAGCTGTATCCACTTGCGAAGTTTTTATTCAGCGATCCAGTCACTTTAAATGACTGGATCATTTAGAGGATCATTTAAAATGATTGGATCATTTAGAGATATTATTTTTTAAGTAAATTTGAAGCTTTCATTTCAAATCAATAGCAAAAGAGGATTCACTCTTTAAATTATTTATTATGAAGGTACTTAAATTCGGCGGTTCATCAGTTGGTACTCCTGAGCAGATCATGGTAGTGAAAGAGATCATTGAAAAACAAAAAGATCCATGTGTGGTGGTTGTTTCAGCATTCCAGGGTGTGACCGATCAGCTTATACAAGTGAGCAGGCTGGCTGCCCGCCGGGATGATACTTACAAGAAGCTGCTGGACGAGATCGAACAACGGCATTATGATACTGCAAAAAAACTGTTCAGGATCAATCAACAATCAAATATTCTGGCTGCAATTAAAGTACTGATCAATGAAATGGAGGAAACACTCAGCGGAGTGTACCTTCTTAAAGAGTTGACCCCGAAAACGCTGGATTTTCTTTCGAGTTTCGGAGAACGGCTATCAGCATTCATCATCAGCCTGATTGTTGAAAATGCCTATATGGCAGATGCACGGGACTTCATCATAACCGACAGCAATTTCGGTAAAGCCAGTATAGACTTCAGTAAGACAAATGAACTGGTTATTAAATATTTTGAATCGCTGAAAAAAAGAGCAATTGTACCGGGATTCATTGCCAGTAATCCTGAAGGTGATACCACTACCCTGGGAAGAGGTGGCTCAGATTATACGGCTGCAGTCATTGCAGCAGCTGTTGATGCATCAGTGCTTGAGATTTGGTCGGATGTTGATGGTTTTATGACAGCTGACCCCCGGAAGGTAGAGAGGGCATATGCCATTGAATATCTCACCTATGCTGAAGCAATGGAACTTTCTCATTTTGGTGCTAAAGTTATTTATACACCTACAATCCAGCCTGTGCTGAATAAAAAGATAAGGATTCACTTACGGAACTCCTTTAATATGAGCCATAAAGGCACCATAATTGGGACACAGAGAGTTATCCGTTCCCAAGCACTGATCAAAGGCATATCATCGATTGATGATATCGACCTGATCACTATTCAGGGCTCAGGATTGGTAGGTGTTACAGGTATATCTATGCGGCTTTTTACAGCGCTTGCCACACAAGGAATCAATATTATTCTGAACACCCAGGCCTCTTCTGAATATTCAATCAGTTTTGCAATCAAACCAGATGATACCGATAAAGCTATCGCAGCTATAAAGAAAGAATTTGCACATGAGATTGAATATCTGAAATCGATCCGCATTAATGTGGAAAAGGATTTGTCGATCATCGCCATTGTCGGTGAAAGGATGAGACGTACACCCGGAATATCAGCCAAATTGTTCAGATCACTGGGCCGGAATGGTATCAATGTGATTGCCATAGCACAGGGATCATCGGAGCTCAATATCTCCGTCGTTATCACCCGGCAGAGCCTGCGCAAGGCATTGAATGTGATCCATGAGGAATTCTTTTTGTCGCACTATAAAGAATTGCACCTTTTCCTTGTTGGTGTTGGAAATGTCGGCAGCAAACTGCTTGCCCAGATCAATAACCAGAAAGAAAAATTGTTGTTTTATCACCGGTTGAAAATAAATCTTGTCGGACTTGCCAATTCAAGAAAGATGATCATCCGGCCAGATGGTATCAGTATTGATCATTACAAAAGCCTGCTTGAGGAAGGATTGAAAACAGACCTTGAAAGATTGACAAGGGAAATTTCTTTGCTGAATCTCAGGAATAGTGTATTTATCGACTGTACTGCAAGTGATGAGGTAGCCGCATTGTATAGAAAAATGTTCAATGCATATGTTTCAGTGGTTACAGCCAATAAAATTGCAAGTTCTTCGGATTTTAACCTGTATAAAGATCTGAAATCCACAGCTCAGAGTCGCGGTGTGAGGTTTATCTTTGAAACAAATGTGGGAGCAGGCCTGCCTGTTATCAATACGATCAATGACCTGATAAACAGTGGTGACAAGATACTTGAGCTGCAGGCTGTATTGTCCGGCACACTGAATTTTATTTTCAATACCATCAGTGAAAAAATCCCCCTGAGTCAGGCTATCCGGCTTGCAAAGGAGAAAGGATATTCTGAACCTGATCCAAGGATTGATCTTGGCGGATTGGATGTGGCCAGAAAAATATTGATACTATCAAGAGAATCGGGTTATAAACTGGAGATGGAGGATATTGAGATCACACCCATCCTTCCTGAACATTGTTTTAAGGGATCCCTGGAGGAATTCTGGAAATCGGTAAAAGAACTTGATGCTGAATTTGAGAAAAAAAGGAAAAAGATTGAAAATGAAGGACTGAAATGGAAATATGTTGCCAGCCTGAAAAAGGGAAAAGCATCCGTTGAGCTTGTTGCTGTTTTACCTGATCATCCTTTATATCCTGTTGAAGGATCTAATAATATCGTTATGATCACAACAGAAAGATATAAGGAACTCCCGATGATTATCAAGGGATACGGTGCCGGAGCCGAGGTTACAGCAGCCGGCGTATTCGCGGATATTATCCGCATAGCCAATATCTAAACTGACCTGGTTCGATGTAAGTAGAATGGGAGAATGAAATGATGGAATAGTGGTAAATTAGTGAACTGGTGAATTGGTAAATTAGGGTGAGTGAGTATTGGGTATAAGGGTGTGGAAGTAAATCCGAAAATTGAAGTTGTAAGTGATTACCGGTTTTTAAAAAAATGAGATGATGGAATGATGGAAGAATAGTAAATAGGTGAATTGGTAAATTGGTATATTGGTATATTGGTATATTGGTAAATTGGTAAATTGGTATATTGGTGTGTTTGGGTGTTGGGATAAGGGTGTGAAGTTACTGCCGGATATCAATCCTGCCTGCCGCAGGCAGTTGGCAGTAACTCAATATACAAACATACCAATTGCTCGCTCCCGCAAGGCCACAGACCTGCCTGCATCGCCTTCGCGAAGCTACGGCAGAGCGAGGCCGGCAGGCAGGCACATCCTGCTCGCGAATGGTTGCTACGCAAACATTTCACGAATTTACCAATTTACAAATTCACGATCATTCAATCATTCAATTATTCCAATATATTAGACCTTAAATAGACAGCGTTCAGTATATTTGGGATTTAATAGAATAATGAATAAAAAACGGATTATCATATTTTCTCCCGCGACTGTTGCTAATGTAGGGCCGGGATTTGACATTCTGGGTTTTGCGATTGACCATCCCGGCGATAAGATTATGCTGGAGATGATCAGCAGTGATTCTCATGAGGTGGTCAATAAGACACCCTATGTCATTCCATTGGAACCTGAAAGAAATGTAGCTGTTGTTTCTCTTAAAGCTTTTCTGGAGCACATCGGTTCAAAGAATAAGTTCAGGATAACACTCATTGAAAAGATCCCGCCTGGCAGCGGGATGGGATCAAGTGCTGCAAGTTCAGCAGGTTCGGTTTTTGCGGCAAATATGCTCCTTGGTGATCCTCTTTCAAGAAGAGAACTTGTTCCATTTGCTGCCATGGGGGAACAGACTGCAAGCGGTTCTCCTCATGCCGATAATGTGGCACCCGCCCTGCTCGGCGGGTTTATCCTGGTTAGAAGTTATAAACCACTTGATCTGATTCAAATATCTTCACCTGAATCCCTGTATTGTACCGTTGTATATCCCGATATTCAACTGGGAACTGAAGGTAGCAGGAAAATACTCAAGGAGAGTGTGCTTCTTTCCAAAGCTATTGAACAATCAGGTAATGTAGCCGGACTTATTACCGGACTGTTGACTTCTGATTTCAGGCTGATCCGTGATTCATTGCATGATGTGATAGCTGAGCCTGCCCGTTCTTTCCTTATCCCGGGATTTGAGAAATTAAAAGAAACTGCACTGAAAGCGGGTGCTTTGGGTTCAAGTATTTCCGGGTCCGGACCATCAGTCTTTTCACTTTGTCCCGATAAAAAATCAGCAGAATCAGTGGCACGCGAATTCGAAAAAATATTTAATGAAATGGATATTCAAAGCAAGGTGTTTGTTTCGGGAATAAATTATAAAGGAGTCTGCCGGATAGAAGGTTAAATTGTGCTAATGAGATTTTACAGTACAAACAACAGAAAAATCAGTAAGTCTCTCAGGGAAGCTGTCATGCAGGGTCTTGCCGAAGATCAGGGTCTGTATATGCCGGAATATATACCTGTTTTCCCCCTGTCATTTTTCGAAGAAATCAAAAAATTTGATTTCGGGGAAATTGCTTTAAAGACTGCTTCACTTTTTTTTGCAGACGACATACCATCTGATGATCTGGAAGAATTGATCCTTGATGCAATAAATTTTGACACACCCTTAATAAATATTCACGATAATATATACTCGCTTGAGCTTTTTTATGGTCCCACACTGGCTTTTAAAGATGTCGGGGCAAGGTTCATGGCGCGTTTGCTTGGTTTCTTTATCCGTGGGTATGACAGGGAAGTGCATGTGTTGGTAGCTACATCGGGAGATACGGGCAGTGCTGTTGCCAGTGGCTTCTGGAAAGTCCCGGGCATTTTTGTTCATATCCTTTACCCGAAAGATCTCGTCAGTTCAATCCAGGAACACCAATTCACGACGTTGGATGAAAATATTACTGCCCTGGAAGTTAAAGGCACTTTTGATGATTGCCAGCGCCTGGTAAAAACCGCCTTCCTTGATCAGGATCTGAGCAAACAACTGATTCTGACTTCAGCAAACTCGATCAATATTGCCCGTCTTCTTCCCCAGGTCTTTTATTATTTAAGCGGTTATGCACAACTGGAAAGATCAGAAGACGATCTTTACATTTCAGTTCCGAGTGGTAATTTCGGCAATCTCACAGCTGGTCTGATTGCCCGTGAGATGGGCCTTCCCGTGAAGAAATTTATCACTGCAACGAATATCAATGATGTTGTACCTGAATATCTTGAATCGGGGCAATTCAGACCACGGCCATCTTTACCGACAATTGCCAATGCCATGGATGTGGGGAATCCCAGTAACTTTGCCCGGATAACTGAATTGTATAACCATTCTCATGCTGAGATTATAAATTGCTTGTCAGGCTATACCTATACTGATGATGAAATAAGGCAAACCATCAGGAATGTTTTTCAAAACCATGGATATATTCTTGATCCGCATGGTGCCACAGGCTACCAGGCCCTCGTTGATCATATTAAAAATAAAAATAACTGCAGGGGATTTTTTATCGAAACGGCACATCCGGCAAAATTTGCTGATATTGTGGAAGCAGTCATTGGCCGGAAGATCCCTGTACCGGATTCTCTCCGGCAAGCCATGAATAAAAAACCCGTGAAAATAACCATTTCAGCTGATTATGAGGAGCTGAGGGATTATCTTCTGTCATTATGAAAAATAAACCATATCATTCTGCTGATCTAATCTTGAACATAGCAGTAAAACCTTACAAAAGGGAGCCAGCATTTAAGGATTTGGTAGTCAGGATGTCAGGAATATATAAAAAATGAATGTGGAATGTCAGGGAAAGCTGGTTGTTGATTTTAGTTTATAAAGTGAGACCAAAGGATCTCCGGCTGAAAATATTAAATCATAATCCCGATTGACGATCATCCATAAATTCTTCTGACACTCATTCATATCATTAGTTCCCCAGACAATTACAAAATCAATTTTAGCATTGTTTTTAGATGAGGCAGGAAATTTATTGTACAAACATATATCCGTTATAGTACTATCTCCAAGGATTACTGTTGGTAATTCTTCAAGATTCCATACCAATGGATAATATCTTGTTGTAGCTTCAAAATTTTCAAGAATAATGACAGGTTTATTCCAACCCAGGTAATGAGGAAAATGCAGATCCAGTAACCATTTTAAATTTCGGATTGGGAGAATCACACTGTTCTCTGTAACAAGCTTTTCTGCTTCTTTGAAATTCTTA
>CAZGOR010000257.1:0-6033 GCA_964527875.1 uncultured Bacteroides sp.
ACTCGATGATTATGTTTTTGGTTCGAAAGGGATCTTAAATGATCCTCAATATTTAAATTATAATGATCCGCGTATTGAACAAATTACTGTCAGACATTTACTTACTCATACAGCTGGATGGTCAGGAAAATCAGGAGATCCCATGTTCATGCCACATGTCATTGCAAGAAAGATGAATGTTAACCTTCCGGTTGATTGTGAAACAATCATCCGTTATGCTATTGGGAAAAATCTTGATTACAAACCCGGTGCAAGATATAGATATTCAAATCTCGGATACGTTATTCTTGGCAAGGTAATAGAAAAAGTAACAGGAATTGGGTATGAAGATTATGTTAAAATTGCCATCTTAAATCCTTTGGGTATCTATGATATGCATCTGGGGAACAGTTATCCCGAAGAAAAAGCTGTGAATGAAGTTATTTATTATGAATCTTACAAATCATCCAAAGTACTCGCATATGATAGCCACAGGGAATTTGTTCCAAAGGCTTATGGAGGGAGTGATGTCAAAGTACTTGGAGCAGCAGGAGGATGGATAGCATCTCCTGCAGAAATGCTTAAACTGGTTATTGCCATAGATGGTTTTGATACAAAACCCGATATACTTCAACCTCAAAGTATCAGGATCATGACAGAAAGAGGCAGATCGGGGCGTAATATGATGGGATGGAAAGGATCTGATGGTTGTGGTACATGGTGGAGAACCGGTACACTGACAGGTACCTCGGCATTGGTTGTAAGGCAAAAAAATGGGATTAACTGGATCGTATTGACAAATACAAGTACTGTCAGGAGATCAAGGATTCATAGTGAAGTTTCACGCTTGATGTTCAGGGCAGTTGCCGGCATTGATATATGGCCCGAATACGACCTTTTCGAATATCAGCCAATTCAACCTCTCTTTTCTTCTAATTAATCATTTAATTATATTAATTTAGATTGATTGTTGTACGAATGCCCGAATATGGATATTCAGGCATTCGTACAACAATCAATTCAATAAAGAATATGGTTATTCCGCTCTTATGGAATTAATATCTACTCAACAAGTACCTTTTGATGACCTGTATATCAGTGATTTTGATCTTGTCATTGCGGTATCAGGATATGAAAGCAGAAGTACTTATTTGGTTGAAAGGATTAAATTGCAAAACGAAATCAAGATTGTCCTGGCTTTCGAAGAAAAAACTGATGAATTACACCGGCCTGAAAACGATGAAAAATACAGGCAGATGGGTTTTAATTTTATGATGCAGTCAGGAAATATAATTGTCGATACTGATTCTTTACTCAATTTACTTCCTGATCGTAATAAAGAATCATTGAATATCCTTGTTGATTATAGCTGTATGACCAAATTATGGTATGCCTCAATCATTAACTATTTTATTCAGAATGATTTACCCAATCATAATATTTCCATCTATTTTTCTTATACTGCATCAAGATATACCGAACCAAAAAAACCAAAACCACTTAGTTTTGCTGAACCAATTAGTTGCGTTTCTCATGGTATTATTAAAAGTAAGCCACTGGCACTGGTTATTGGATTAGGATATGAGAAGGACAGGGCAGAATTCCTCCGCAAATCCCTCAATCCTGAAGAAACATACCTTTTTTATGCTGATCCTGTTGATGATAGCAGGTTTGTTGAGAAGGTATATATTAATAATTTTAAGCTTATTGACCAATCGCATAAAAACCATGTTTTCAGTTATCCAATCAGGGATCTTAAAAAAATTGATGCTCTGCTGACAGACCTCTGCCTTGATCTCCGCCTCAACTATAAGATTATCCTTGCACCATTGGGACCTAAACCATTTGCGCTGTGTTGCCTTCTTCTTGCAGCAAGATATCCTGATATTGAAGTATGGCGTATCAGTGCAGGATCCTCTGAAAGTATTTATAACAGGGAACCTTTTTGCGATCCCTTAATCTTTAGGGTTGATTTCGGACAGGAGGAGGATTATGCGTAATTTAGATTCAATATAAATAAAATAACTTTATTATCTTTGTGCCGAGTAAAAAGGATAAAATATGCCTCACTTTGAATTGATCATGCCCAAACTGGGCGAAAGTATTGAAGAAGCAACCATAACGAAATGGTTTGTTAAACCTGGCGACAAGATTGAAGATGATGATGTGTTGCTTGAAATAGCCACAGATAAAGTTGATTCTGAAATACCCAGTCCCGTATCCGGTACATTGGTCAAGATTCTCGCTAATCAGGATGAAACTGTGCCGGTAGGTACCGTTATTGCTATGATTGATACAAGTGATACCGGTACAGAGGTTAAAAAGGAGGAGAAAGAACCGGAATCTGTTTCTGAACCATCTGCAGAAGAATCCGGAATAAAGGCTGAAGCTGAAAAAAGTACCAGCCAGCCTGCTCAGGATGCCGGATATCAGGAAAAATCTGATTCCGGAAGATTTTATTCACCTCTTGTTAAAAAGATTGCCAGAGAGGAGAATATCAGCATCAATGAACTCGATTCAATTAAGGGCAGTGGTCATGATGGCAGGGTTCAGAAGAATGACGTTCTGGAATATCTTGAGCAGCGGGGAAAAGTTGCCGGTAAACCTGAGGAGGCAAAGAAACGTGAAAAAGAAACTGAAATACCTGTTGAAGAACCCTCCCGGCAAAAACAAAAAGTATCCGTCTCCCCGGACGCGGATGATGAGATCATACAGATGGACCGTATGCGTAAACTGATCGCAGAGCATATGATAAGATCTAAACAGGTTTCAGCACATGTTACAAACATGCTTGAGGCTGATGTAACGGATGTGGTCTTATGGCGCAACAGGATTAAGGATGAATTTTTCCGGAGAGAAAAGGAAAAAATTACTTATCTGCCCATTTTTCTTGAAGCCGTTATTCAAACAATTAAGGATTATCCTATGGTCAATGCCTCGGTTGATGGGGATAAAATCATTATCAGAAAAAATATTAATCTTGGTATTGCTGTTGCTCTTCCTTCAAATAATCTGATCGTACCTGTTATTAAAAATGCAGGTATGATGAATCTGTTTGGATTGACCAAATCGCTTAATAAACTGGCGGATGATGCAAGGAATAACAAGCTGAATCCGGATGATATCCAGGGGGGTACCTTTACGGTATCCAATTTCGGTACTTTCCGCAATGTGATGGGTACGCCTATCATCAACCAACCCCAGGTTGCAGTGCTGGCTATCGGTGCTATTGAAAAAAAACCAGCCGTCATTGAAACTCCCACGGGGGATCTGATCGGTATCAGGCATAAAATGTTCCTTTCCCTCACTTATGACCACAGGATCGTTGATGGAGCTTATGGTGGAGCCTTCCTCAGAAAACTGGCCGATAATATTGAAGCATTTGATAGCAGCCGGACAATATAGTTTTGTCAGATGCAAGAACGATTAAAAATTCTGATATGAAAGAAAAACGGAAATATCATATAAAAACCACTGAAAAAGAAATTCTCGGGAAATGGTTAAAATTAATGATCCTTGGACGAATACTTGATGACAGGGCTCCCAACTATCTTAAACAGGCAATGGGCTGGTCTTATCATGCACCATATGCCGGGCATGATGCTATTCAGCTTGCTATAGGACAGATTTTTGAGCGGGAGCAGGACCATTTGTTCCCTTATTACAGAGATATGTTAACTGCTATTTCTGCAGGCCTTACAGCTGAAGAGATCATCCTTAATGGGATTTCTAAAGATACGGATGTGGCAGGTGGCGGGCGGCATATGTCAAACCATTTTGCCAAACCAGAATGGCATATTCATAATGTTTCATCATGTACCGGTAACCACGCCCAGCATGCTGTTGGAGTGGCAAGAGCGATAAAAAAGTATGGAACCAAGGGAATTTCAATTTGCTCACAGGGAGAATCTTCCGTATCGGAAGGATATGTATATGAGGCTATTAATGGCGCCAGCAGAGAGAAATTACCAGTCCTTTTCGTGATCCAGGATAACGGTTATGGTATCTCGGTGCCGAAAAGTGACCAGACTGCCCGCCGTAAGGTTGCAGATAATTTTACTGGTTTTAAAAATCTCAGGATCATGCATTGTAATGGAAAAGATGTTTTTGATTCTATGAATACACTGCATGAGGCCAGGGAGCATATCGAGAAATATGATGAACCTGTTATTGTTCAGGCAAATTGTGTCAGGATCCATTCCCACTCAAATTCAGATCGTCATGAGCTATATCGTGATGACTATGAACTTAATTATGTAAGTGAATATGATCCGCTTGCGAAATTCCGCAGGATGTTGCTGCGATATAATCGTTTTACACTTGAAGAAATTGAAAAACTGGAGGAAGAAGCAAAGGACATTGTAAAAGCAGCACATAAAACAGCGATGAATGCTCCGGATCCTGATCCTGCATCCATATTTGATTTTGTTTTGCCTGAGCCTTATATTCCTGAAAAATATCCGGAAGGCATTCATGAGTATGAAGGTGAAAAGAAACGGCTCATTGATGCCCTGAATGAAACACTCAAAGCCGAGTTCCGGAATAATCCCGACACATTTCTCTGGGGGCAGGACGTGGCTCATAAGGAAAAAGGCGGTGTGTTTAATGTTACAAAAGGAATGCAGCAGGAATTTGGAAAGGAAAGGGTTTTTAATGCACCTATTGCTGAGGATTATATTGTTGGCACTGCGAATGGAATGAGCCGTTATAATGACAAGATCAGGATTGTTATCGAAGGTGCTGAATTTGCCGATTATTTCTGGCCTGCCATGGAGCAACTGGTTGAATGCTCTCATGACTACTGGAGATCAAAAGGCCTGTTTGTGCCAAACATTACCATTCGTCTTGCATCAGGAGGATATATCGGTGGCGGATTATACCATTCCCAGACAATTGAAGGTGCCCTGTCAACATTGCCTGGTATCAGGATTGTTTACCCCTCTTTTGCAGATGACGCTGCCGGCCTGCTCAGAACAAGTATCCGCTCCCGTGGTGTTACACTTTTCCTTGAGCCCAAAGCCCTTTATAATTCAACAAAAACGGCAACACCTGTTCCGGAGGATTTCGAAGTTCCCTTCGGGAAAGCAAGGATCAGACGGGAAGGAAATGATCTTGCCATCATTACTTATGGCAATGCTACACTCATGTGCCTTGAAGCATCAGAAAAAATAGCGAAGGAAAGTAATGCCGGCATTGAGGTTATTGACCTGCGATCGTTGATACCACTTGACAAAGAAACTATCTTAAAGTCTGTTAAAAAAACCAATAAAGTCCTGGTGGTACATGAAGATAAGGTGTTTTCCGGTTTTGGAGCCGAAATAGCCGCGATGATCACCGACGAAGCATTTGAGAACCTCGACGGACCGGTCAAAAGGGTGGGAGCCACCTTCACCCCGGTAGGATTTAACAGGATTCTTGAAGCAGCCATCCTCCCGGATGCCGGTAAAATTCACACAGCAGTAAAAGAACTCCTTGAATATTAACGGTTGAAATCTGATAATTATGAAAAAAATAGGCCTTTTTTACAGTTTTAATGGTAAAAAAAATACATCAATAATCGCGGAGCAGATTATTGATCACTTTAAAGACACTGAAATCGAACCTGTGAATGTGGAAGAGGTTACAAGTGAGCAGTTCCTTTCTTACGATAATATTATTTGCGGGGTACCAACATGGTTTGACGGGGAACTTCCCAATTACTGGGATGAGTTTGTACCCGGTCTTGAAGATATGGATCTCGATAGGAAAGTTGTTGCTATTTTCGGCTTGGGTGATCAAAAAGGCTATCCTGAAAATTTCCTGGACGGAGTGGGAATACTTGGAGAGATCCTGGAAAAGCAAGGTGCCCGCCTTGTAGGATTTACTTCTACTGAAGGTTATACTTTCGAAAAATCCAGGGCAGTAAGAGGAGATCAATTCCTTGGCCTGGCGATAGATTTTGAAAACCAGGATTCATTAAACGAGGAAAGAATAACCAAATGGGTTGAACAGCTCAAAGCTGAGTTTCAATAAGTATTTCTGTGGGATTTGTATCATAACTATAAAAATGGATAA
>CAZGOR010000258.1:0-5998 GCA_964527875.1 uncultured Bacteroides sp.
TCAGGTCTAAACCCAAATAAAAATCATTAAAATGCTGATAATCAGAAAAGAATAAGACCTCCAGGTTCTTTAAAACCTTGGAGGTCTACTCCTTATAAACCACTAAACCTAAAACTATGAAACTACTATGAAAAAACTAACCCTAAAAAAGTTCTTTATTATTATATGAAGACAACTCGATTATTATATAAAGACAAAGACAACTCGCGATGAAAAAAGTTTAATCATTAATGATATTTTTTCTTTCTTCAATCTTTTGTCTCGAAATGTCAATCTTTTGATCGTATGTACGTTTATTAACCTTTTCCAGTTTCAATATCCTGATATTTTTTTCTGGCCTGCTGTCACTTTTTTTCACGGGTGGCACATAGTCAACCCACGCAATAAAGTAATTCATCTCATGCGGAATCAATATATCAGTCTCAATGAATCCGTAATCCTCTTCCGCAAGAATCCAGTTATTATGATATTCTTCCCAGACATCAACATAATATCTCTGCGAATATAAATTACTGAACGTTACAATTCCATGCTGGTTTGTATAACCCTCAATTAAAAGATTATTTTCATCCCACCAGTCATCAAGCGAATTATACAATATTACACTGGCATCGCTCACGCTATATTCATCATAATATTCAAGAACAGTTATCTCAAGGCTTGTTGGCATTAATACATTGATTGTTAAATAAGCTTTATCAAAAACCCTGCTCCCTGCAAAAGCTGTTAAACATACTGTATAAACTCCGTTAGACTGATAAATATGAGCCGGACTGTATTCAGAAGAGATTGTTCCATCGCCGAAATCCCATTCAAAAAGATCTGCATCCAGTGAGCTATTCGTAAAATAAATAATATCACCAACTTCACACTTTGTCCTGGATGCATAGAAATCGGCATAAGGTTCCCTCCCACAACTCATGATTATGAAGGGAACAGTTAATATAAAGTAAATCAACTTTTTCATGGCTTTTAAGGATTATAAATTCCTTTATGAAATAAAGTCCAAAATCTATGCCAAAACTTGAGGCTGACGTGTTGTGCAATTGAAAGAACCAAGTGATTGAATTATAGATTTTTTTTTGTAGAGCCGCGCCTCATCGCGGCTCTACAAATTCCTAATTATCAATATCGTTGATTCAATCGCACAATGCGTTTGAGGATAATGAATTGTTAGATTGACTAATTGGTTAATTGGTATATTTTTTTATTCGTGTGTTTGGGTATTGGGAGTAGTGTGTGAAGTTCCTGCCACCTGTTCTCCCGATACGCTTTTCGGAATACTTGGGAGGCTTGTTCGACTATGTCAATTTGCTTCGTTATGCTCACAAATTGCCAGCTTGCCTGGCGGAGCATTTGCAAAGGCAGATCTCACGAACATTATTCCAATGTTCCAATATTCCACCGATACGCTTCGCTATTCCCGACTTGTCGGGATTCGACTTTGGCAATTCGTTTCGCTCCGCTCACAAATTGTCAGCTTGCCTGGCGTGCTCCTACGCTGAAGCTTCAGCGTAAGCGCCAGCACAGGCAGGTCTCACGAACATTATTCCATTATTCCATTCTCTCCCTTGAAAGTTTATAGAAATTGGATGATTTTATTTCATTATCCTTATCTTTGCATAATTTTTTTAAAAATAAGTTAATGGGTAAGGATAAGATAAAAATCACATTTCCCGATGGTTCTGTTGAAGAATTTGACCGTGGAATAACCGGCCAGAAAATTGCAGAAAGTATAAGCCATTCACTTACAAGGAAAGCATTGTCAATTTCAGTTAACGGAGAACTGTGGGACCTGTCACGGCCAATCCCATTTGATGCCACGATCAAATTGCATAAATGGGAAGATGAAGAAGGGAAATATGCCTTCTGGCATTCTTCTGCCCACCTGATGGCCGAAGCACTTGAGTTTTATTACCCGGGAATAAAATTCGGGATAGGGCCTCCTATTGAACAGGGTTTCTATTACGATGTAGACTTACCAGACGGACAAATTATTACCGATGCTGACCTGCCAAAAATAGAGGCAAAGATGAAAGAACTGGCAAGTAAAAAGAGTGGCTTTCAAAGAAAGAATATTTCAAAAAATGAAGCACTTGAATATTTCACAAAAAAAGGTGACGAATATAAGACTGAACTGATATCTGAGCTGGATGATGGTTCAATCAGTTTATATGAACAAGGGGGATTCACCGATCTTTGCCGGGGGCCCCATCTTTCCGATACAAGCAAAATAAAGGCAATCAAATTGTTAAGTGTTGCCGGTGCATATTGGAGAGGGGATATTAATAGAAAACAGCTGACAAGGATTTATGGAATCACTTTTCCGAAACAGGAAATGCTTGATGAATACCTTGACTTACTTGAAAAGGCAAAGGAAAGGGATCATCGTAAGATTGGCAGGGAACTTGAACTATTTACTTTTTCACTTGAAGTAGGTGCTGGATTGCCTCTCTGGCTCCCCAAAGGAGCTTTGCTCCGGGAAAAACTTGAAAATTTTCTCAAAAAAGTCCAGATAAAACATGGTTATCTGCCAGTCATTTCACCTCATATCGGGCTGAAAGAATTGTATATGAAATCCGGACACTATGAAAAATATGGGAAAGACTCCTTCAGGCCTATGACTACTCCCATCGAAGGAGAAGAATTTATGTTGAAGCCAATGAACTGTCCTCACCATTGTGAGATATATAAATACAAACCCAGATCATACAAAGATCTGCCTATCCGGTATGCTGAATTCGGAACTGTTTATCGATACGAACAAAGTGGGGAATTGCATGGACTGGTCAGAGTACGCAGTTTTACGCAGGATGATGCCCATATATTTTGCAGGCCGGAGCAGCTTAAAGATGAATTCATTAAAGTCATCGATATCATACTACATATATTTAATGTGCTGGATTTTAAAGATTATGTTGTTCAGATCTCGTTACGCAATCCGGATGACAAGGGAAAATACATCGGTAGTGATGAGAACTGGGAAAAATCAGAACGCGCCATCATACAAGCAACTGAAGAAAAGGGACTGGAAGCAAACATAGAATACGGTGAAGCTGCTTTTTATGGCCCGAAGCTGGATTTCCTGGTAAAAGATGTGCTTGGAAGGAAATGGCAGTTAGGAACGATCCAGGTTGACTATAATCTGCCTGATCGATTTGATCTTGAATATATTGGTGCAGATAATCAAAAACACCGCCCGGTCATGATTCACAGGGCTCCTTTTGGATCAATGGAAAGATTTGTGGCAATCCTGATCGAGCACACCGGAGGCAAGTTCCCTCTTTGGCTGGCTCCCGATCAGGTGGTGATCATCCCGGTCAGCGAAAAATTTAATGATTATGCAGAAAAAGTTTCAAATATTCTAAATAATTACGATATTCGCACTCTGATTGACAAGAGGAGTGAAAAAGTTGGTAAAAAGATAAGAGACAATGAGTTAAAGAAGATCCCTTATCTGCTGGTCGTCGGGGAAAAAGAACAGCAAAATGATACTGTAGCTGTCAGAAAACAGGGTGAGGGTGATAAAGGAACTATGAAAACAAAACAATTTGCTGAGTTCATTCAAAACCAGGAAAAAGAAGAACTCGATTTCAAATAAACGTCTGATAAGGGCGAGAGTGACAAAGGATCCATGAAAATGAAACAATTTACCGAGTTCATTTAAAACCAAGAAAAAGAATAACTCGACTTTAAATAAATGTCTAACAAAAAAGGGAGGACTTAACAATAGCAGGACCACAAAAACGATCTGGACGACAAAATCGGAATCAGTTGCCGAGGTACAGAATTAATAACGAGATAAGAGCCCCTATGGTAAGAGTGGTTGGCGATAATATTAATAATCCCGGAATTACGCCACTCAGAGAGGCTCTTGAAATAGCTGATGATATGGAACTTGATCTGGTGGAGATCTCACCAAAGGCTGACCCGCCTGTGTGCAAAATCATTGATTACCAGAAATTTCTGTATCATCAGAAAAAGAAACAAAAAGAGATCAGGGCCAAAACAGCAAAAATTGTTGTAAAAGAAATCCGTTTCGGACCCAATACGGATGACCATGATTATAACTTCAAGCTGAAGCATGCAAAAAAGTTCCTTGAAGACGGTGCCAGGGTAAAACCTTATGTGTTCTTTAAAGGACGTTCAATTATCTATTCAGAAAAAGGAGAGATCCTTTTACTCAGGTTTGCGCAGGATCTTGAAGAATTGGGAAAAGTTGAACAAATGCCCAGACTTGAAGGAAAGAGAATGACAATGCTGATATCACCCAAAATATCAAAAAGTAAAAAATAAGATTTTTTAATAAAGAATAGTAAGATGCCGAAAGTTAAGGTAAATCCTGGTGCAAAAAAGAGATTTTCTCTTACAGGAACAGGAAAGATTAAAAGAAAACATGCATATAAGAGCCATATCCTGACAAAAAAAACTAAAAAAAGAAAAAGGAATCTTGGTTATTATACTGAAGTTGACAAAACCGATTCAAAAAGTGTTAAACAATTACTCGGAATGAAATAAGAAAGTTCTTTGATTGATTTTTAACCAGAATGTTTTAGCAAAAAAGAATCCTTGGTGTTATGAATATATCGGACAGATCAATGATCTTACACTGAAATAAACCTGAACAGCAGGATCGCTTGCATTCATAAATAACAAGAAAATGCCAAGATCAGTTAATACAGTTGCATCAAGAAAAAGAAAGAAAAAAATACTCAAACAAACCAAGGGATATTTTGGAGCACGGAAAAATGTTTATTCTGTTGCAAAAAATACCCTTGAAAAAGGATTGCTTTATGCTTATCGCGACAGGCGGAAGAAAAAAGGGGACTTCAGATCACTCTGGATTCAAAGAATAAATGCTGCAACCCGTGAAAGTGGTATGTCCTATTCAGAATTCATGGGAAAACTCAGGAAGAAAAATATCATTTTAAGCAGAAAGGTCCTGGCAGATCTCTCCATGAATCATCCTGAAGCATTTGAGGCAATCATGAATGAAGTAAAATCATAAACATATTTTTCTCATTATCATTTAAATTATAAAACCGTAAAACAGAAAGGTACAACTATTTTGTTTTACGGTTTTATTACTTTCTAATGTTTCGTGCAATTGAAAGAACACAAATTAACTGAATTATAGAATATCCTGTAGAGCCGCGGCGCGACTCTACAAATTCCTGATTATTAATATCGCCGGTTAAATCCGCACAACATTTTATTTTCTGATGAATCATTATACAATTGGAAGCAAACGTATCATAACCTATAAAAATACTTAACCAATAATTAATTCAGGAAGTTTACAAAAAGAACATATTTTTGTATCGCAATATCAGATGACAACTCTTGACCGTTTATATCAGATACTTTTTTCGAATCGGATACATGGAAAGTATCATAGCTAAAATTCTAAACCATGAAACGAACAAGAATAAATTTAATCAGATAATTCACAAAAGAAATTGATTAAATTTTTCATGTGAGAACGAGTGTGACGAGTGGTCGTCCCGAGTATTCGGGATTCTAAATTTTTTAATTAACATTCAATCAGATAATTATAAAAATTTAAACGAATGAAAATTGCTATTATTGGTTACGGTAAAATGGGTAAGATAATTGAGAAAAATGCAGTTGAAAAAGGGCATACTATAGGATTGATCGTTGACATTAAGAATAATGAAGATCTTACATTAAAAAATCTAAAAAAACATGATGTTGCCATCGAGTTTACAACTCCTGATGCAGCAGTTAAGAATATATTTAAATGTTTTGATGCAAAAGTTCCTGTCGTTTCCGGCACAACAGGATGGCTTGATCAATTTGACCTGGTTAAGGAGAGATGCCTGAAGGAAAACCATGCCCTGGTTTATGCTTCCAACTTCAGTATTGGAGTAAATATACTTTTTGCTTTGAATCGTTATCTTGCACAGATCATGAATAATTATAATCAGTATGATCCCCGTATTGAAGAAATCCATCATACCAGAAAACTTGATGCCCC
>CAZGOR010000259.1:0-5981 GCA_964527875.1 uncultured Bacteroides sp.
ATAACAACACAGTCACGGGTGAATCATGGGATTACCCGGAATTCAAAGGATATTATTCAAATTTCTATGCTGTTCTGATCGAAAACGATATTCAGCCTTTCTGGATCCTGAGTGCAACAGAAGATATTTTCCTGCACCTGTTCACACCTGATCCACCGCAATGGGCTCCGAATAAATATACCGTGCCGCCTTTTCCTGAAGGAGATATTTCTTTCCTTCATGCAATATCCCCAATCGGCACAAAATTCCACCCCCCAACAGATTTAGGACCATCTGGTCAATCCAATATGTTTTCTCCTTACGGAATGCCACCTGTCAGGAAGGGAACGATTTATATCCAATTTTAATAAAATATTTTATGACTTTTGTAGATAACAAATTCAAATCTCAAAGTCTTCAAGTCATCGAGTCTTCGAGTCTTCGAGTCTTCGGGTCCTCAAGTCTACAAGTATAAAAGTCTGGGAAGATCGGAGGACTTGTGGACTCGTGGACTCGTGGACTTGTGGACTCGTGGACTCGTGGACTTGTGGACTCGTGGACTCGTGTACTTGTAGACTCGTGGACTTGTAGACTCGTGGACTTGTAGACTTCCAGAATATATTCAAGCTGAGTGCAAAAAAAAGTGCCGTTAATTTATATTTAATCTTTGGTAATTAATTTCTTGATCCTCTCAATCTGTTTCTGCTTGTTCACCTCACGCAGGTTCCTTGCTGTCTCGGTAAAATATTGGTGTCCTGAAATGAATTTTACCTGAAGTTTGTTCCAATCATTAAAAGAGGTGATTTTGTTCTGCTCGGCAAGTTCTTTGAAAAGTGTATTTGACACAGGTATCATGTCACTTCTACCTAAATAATCCAGGTCAGAATCACAAATGATCGCTTCGAGAAGATTTTTTGGTTGCGGGGGAAGTTTCGTAGCCATGATGATCTTGCATATTTTTTCAATCTGTTCCTGTGAATAATCATATTTTGGCAAAAATTCCCTGGCCAACTGGCATCCCAGTTCTTCATGATTATCGTAAGCTATGGTATGTCCAGCATCATGAAAAAGGCCAGCTGTCTTAAGGAGCAGGATCTCCTCATCCGTACAACCTTCAGCCCAGCCAATCAATTCAACTTCAGTAACAACATCAACAGTATGTTTAACATTGTGATAATACAGGAATTTTGGCAGCTCTTTCTCAAGCTTATCTAAAATAATCTCCTGGATATCTGTAAACTGAATAAGTTTGAATTTAATATCAAACATTTTATTCGGGATAATGCCATTACTATCAATAGAAAATTCAGGCTTCAATCCTTTTACCGTAAACATTTCCAGGTCTCCCTTATATTTAACAGGGAGTTTCCCATAATACTCACATACAAAAAATTCCTTAACCAGTTCATAAGTCATCACAGATAGTAATAGTTTACCAATTTCTGCTGAAGATTCCATCCTGGTGGATATATTTACAGTATCACCTTTAATATCATAGGCCACCTTCTTTTTGCCAATAATATTAGCTGTTACAGGTCCTGTATGAATACCCATCTTAATACCCCAAATTCTCTTTTCCTGATCCAGTTTTTCCTGGTACTCCTCCAGATAATGTTTCATTTCAAGCGCAGCCATAACAACCTGTACAGGGTTCGTTATATTTTTAACAGGTATTCCCCCTGCTGCCATATATGAATCACCGATTGTTTTGATCTTTTGTATCTTATATTTCTTCAGAATGGAATCAAATTGAAATAAAACCGTATCCAGTTCATCCATCAATGCCTCACCGTCCATACCATCCGAAATCCTGGAAAATCCGTGAATATTGGCATAAAGAACAGTAACCATTTTAAATTTAAGAGACCTCGGTGCTTCGTGTTCCTTTTCCTCATATATGGCACCCTTCTTCTTAAGATCAACCAGGATCTCCTGCATGTTTTCCAGCTCATTCTGTAACCGTTCAGTTTCCTTATTAAGCTTCTCATTTTGCTCAATAAGATCCTGATTCTGCTTCACAAGTTTTGATATCCTTTTTAGTAATTCTGCACTTTGCTGAGACATACGCGGAATTTTTTACCAGTTTATATAAATTGCATAATTCATGAATCCAGATAAATATATAAAGAAAATTTTAAGAATGGAAGTCTGGAATATTGGAATATTGGAAGATGTGAATATTGGAATGTGTACCAATCTCCAATCATTCTATTAATTTTGCATAAAAACAATTTGTGATGAGAGTCATTTTATTCATACCTCTTCTTTCCTTATCCATTCTGATATATGGACAAAAATCCGGGCAGGAGTTTACCGTTTTATTTTATAATGTTGAGAATCTTTTTGATACAGAGGATGAGCCCGATAAGGAAGATGAAGAATTTACACCTGGATCCGACAAGGCATGGGATCAGGATAAATACGAAAAAAAACTTAATGGCATTGCCAGGGTGCTGAGTTCTGTAAACTCTTCTGATCTTCCAGAGATCATTGGACTGTGTGAAATTGAAAACAGGAAAGTGCTCGAGGAACTGGTACATATCAGATCACTCAGAAAAGGTAATTATTCTATTGTCCATAGTGAAAGTCCTGACATACGCGGCATTGATGTTGCACTTTTATACCGTGCAGATGAATTTTCCGTGCATGAATCTAAATCCATCCCTGTTATTTTTCCATTTGATTCATCCGTGACAACACGTGACATCCTTTACGTAACGGGCAAAGAAAAGGACGGAGAGTCATTTCATTTTTTTATAAATCACTGGAGTTCCCGTAGTCAGGGTAAAAAAGAAACAGAACCGAAGAGAATATATGCTGCTGTAACACTCAGAAAAGAAATTGATGCACTGATGAACAAAGACCCGCGTGCTAAAATTGTGATCATGGGTGATTTTAATGATGAACCTACAAACCGCAGTATTTTTGAAATGCTTATAGCGAATAATAAACGAAAAAATGCATCGGAAAGGGAATTATATAACCTGATGTATGATCTGCATAACGTTGATAATGCAGGAACATATTTTTACAGGGGCAGCTGGAACATGCTTGACCAACTCATCGTCTCCCGGTCACTTCTAAGGGACAAAACAGGTTACCATACAGGTTTTGACAGTGGAAAAATACTGAAACAACAATGGATGCTATACCACGATCAGCAATTCGATAAATATGTCCCGAACCAGACTTATGGCGGACCGGAATACTATGGAGGCATCAGCGATCATTTGCCTGTTTATGTAACGTTGGTTAAAGAATAGTCTGAGACTAAAGGTAGGCTAAGGCTAAGGAAAGATGTAAGTTGCAGGGTGCAAGGTACAGGTTACAGAAAAAAGGATAGTCAACCCCTGATTGCCAAATCAGGGGCAAATAAGAGTCAGTCATGCTATATAGTATAATACATGATACAAGTTGCAGGGTGCAAGATACATGGTGTAAAAGTGTGAAGGTGTGAAGACAGAAACAAGTCATCCCGACGAGAGAAGCGAGGAGGGAACTCCGAGAACCAATCAACCATCCGGGATTTGGATCATAACAGATCATACAAGCTGTATAAGAAGAACTTATAATAACTCATAACAAGCGACTTTGACAGGTCCGGGGAGGTCCCTCATCCACCTGCCGGCGGATTCGGGATGACTTGTTTCTAAAGACGCGTACAACTGATATAACAACAAATGAAGCATCAAAATAAATTGTTAAATGGTTAAATGACTAAATGACCTTATATAAACAATTTAACAATGTAACAATGAATTTGGAAGCACAACTAAATTAACTATTGAATAAACTACTGAATTATCAATAGAATTACATCTGAATTTTAATAAAGCATTATTGGAATGACATTCAAATTAATAAGTGATTACCAGCCCACGGGTGACCAGCCTGAAGCCATTCATCAGCTGACAGAGGGGATATTGAACCAGGATAGATATCAGACCCTGCTGGGTGTTACGGGATCGGGAAAAACTTTCACAATCGCCAATGTCATTCAACAGGTTCAGCGTCCAACACTGGTATTGAGTCACAATAAAACACTTGCTGCACAATTGTACGGAGAGTTCAAACAATTCTTCCCTGATAATGCAGTGGAATATTTTGTTTCCTATTATGACTATTACCAGCCTGAAGCATATATTCCTGTCACTGATACTTACATTGAGAAAGATCTTTCCATCAATGATGAAATTGAAAAGCTCCGCCTCAGTACAACATCCTCATTACTGTCAGGGAGAAGGGATGTGATCGTGGTCTCCTCTGTTTCATGCCTGTATGGCATCGGTAATCCTGAAGACTTTTATTCAAACACCATCCGTATTGAAACCGGTCAGACCATTAGCCGGAACAAGTTCCTCAGGCAACTTGTCGATAGTATGTATTCACGAAGTGAAATCGATTTTAAAATGGGAACATTTCGTGTCAGGGGCGACAGCGTTGATATTTATCTTGCTTATAATGACATCGGGTACAGGATTATCTTCTGGGGTGATGAGATAGAAGAAATAGAATCCTTTGATCCGGTAAACGGAAATACTATTGAAAAACTCGATGCAGCAGTGATCTACCCGGCTAATATATTTGTCACCACCAGATACAGGATGAAATCCGCCATTGAACAGATTGAACAGGATTTAATCAGGCAGATAGATTTTTTCAGGGATCAGGGCAAGGAAGTTGAAGCAAAAAGAATTGAAGAGCGGGTACACTATGATATAGAAATGATCAAAGAGATAGGCTATTGTCCGGGTATTGAGAATTATTCCAGGTATTTCGATGGCAGGGCGCCCGGCACAAGGCCCTTCTGTTTACTCGATTATTTTCCTGATGATTTCCTGATGATCGTGGACGAGAGCCATGTCACTATTCCGCAGATCAGGGCCATGCATGGCGGGGATCATTCGCGCAAACGGACACTTGTTGAATATGGCTTCAGGCTGCCTGCTGCAATCGATAACCGTCCACTCAAATTCGAGGAATTTGAAGATATCGTCAATCAGTTGGTCTTTGTCAGTGCCACCCCTGCCGATTATGAGTTAACAAAATGTGAAGGGATTATTACAGAACAGGTGATACGGCCGACAGGACTGCTCGATCCGGTCATTGAAGTACGGCCCAGCCTGAACCAGATTGATCACCTCCTCGGTGAGATCCGTGAGCGTGCCGGCAAAGATGAGCGTATGCTTGTAACTACCCTGACAAAAAGGATGGCTGAAGAACTGACCAGATATCTTCTAAGGTTAAACATCAAATGCCGCTATATTCATTCCGACATTGATACCCTTGAACGTGTAGAGATCATTGAAGGTTTACGAAAAGGATCTTTTGATGTTCTCATCGGTGTAAATCTGCTCCGGGAAGGCCTTGATCTGCCGGAAGTATCTCTTGTCGCCATCATCGATGCAGATAAGGAGGGATTTCTCCGATCAGAGAAATCCCTCACCCAGACGGCCGGCAGGGCAGCAAGAAACCTGAACGGCAAAGTGATCATGTATGCCGATACCATCACACAATCGATGCAGAAAACCATTGATGAAACCAATAGAAGAAGGGAAAAACAACTGAAATACAACGCGGAAAACAATATCACACCCCGGCAAATTTTTAAAGCTTCGAAACATATTATGGGCTTACCGGTAGAACAGATCACCAGACCCGGAGTTTATATTGAACCATCACAGGTTGATGTGGCTGCTGATCCCCTGATACAATATATGGATGCTGCAACCATCAGAAAAACCATGGACAAAACACGCAAGGCCATGGAAAAAGCAGCAAAAAAGCTTGATTTCATTGAAGCTGCCCGGATAAGAGACGAACTGGATGCGTTGCAGGAGATACTGAATAAGAAATAGCGGGATATTTGTTTATGGTGCAGGGTGCAAGGTACAGGGTACAAGGTTGTAGTAGAAGAAGGCTGAGGCTGAGGCTAAGGGAGTGTGGGGATGAGTGTGTGGGTAGTGAATTGTTGCAGGGTGCAAGGTACAGGGTGCAGGGTC
>CAZGOR010000260.1:0-5979 GCA_964527875.1 uncultured Bacteroides sp.
ATTTAAATTACTTTAATCCTTAAATTTATTTTGTAAAAACGGGTTTTTACACAGACTCCCGTTGTGCGTCATGTTGGAAAAACATAAAAAAGATTATAGATATTTGTCTTCAAAAACTCACGTTTAATATCTACGAATCAAAAAAACTTAAATTAATCAAACCAACGACATTGTGAATAACTTTTTTGGACTTTTTTTGTCCAAAAGAAATCTTTTATTTAATTTGGACAAAAATTGTCCAGATAGTGGTTATGAAAACATATAAAACTTTCGGAGAACATCTTAGAGCATTGAGAGAAAATGCCGGACTTACTTTGAGAGAAGTTGCAACAGATATCGAAATTGATCCTTCTTTATTAGCAAAAATCGAACGCAACCAGAGACAACCAACAAAATTACTCATTAAACGAGTTGCAAACTTTTTCAAGATTGATGAAAAGGAATTGCATAACGAATTTTTAAGCGATCAAATAGCGTACAAAATATTGAACGAAGAAGCCGATTTGAACATTTTGAAAGTGGCGGAAAAAAAGGTGTCTTACTTGAAAACTATACGCAATGGGTAAAACAGCAGAAATATTTCAATCAGAGAGAGAAAAGCTATATAGCAGACTATCAGACAGGTTGGAAACTGCTTATAATCTCAGCAGAAAGTTTGTTAGTTTTCAAGCAAACAAAGAAGAACCTATTTACCGTTGGTTTAAATACAAAGAGGGCTTTTCATCGGCCCTAGTGAAATACTTTCTAACAGAATATAGTAGCAAACCAGGCAAACTGTTAGATCCTTTTGCTGGAGCGGGTACTACACTTTTTGCTGGTCAGGAACTAGGTTGGCAATCTTATGGAGTGGAGCTTTTACCCGTTGGTACGTTTGTTATGCATACAAGAGATGCACTTAACGAAATTGACTATGACGAGCTTCGCTTAACTATAAAAAATCTTTGGACGAACCTTAACAAAATCGAGAACTACGAAAATTGCATTAACCATATTTCAATAACAAAGGATGCTTTTCCTGATGAAACAGAAATTTTTTTAAATAAATTTTTAACCTATTGTTCAAAAATTAAAAACAGTAAAATTCAAATTGTTTTACATTTTGCTGCTTTTTCAGTTTTGGAAGAAATCAGTTACACAAGAAAAGATGGACAGTATTTGCGTTGGGACTATCGTTCCAAAAGAGAACTTTCGGGTAAACCTTTTAACAAGGGGAAAATTCTTCCATTTAATGAAGCTCTTATAAATAAGTTAAATCAAATAATAACAGACCTAGAACCAAATAGACCAATAAATCTTTTTGAGCAATTTTCCTCTAACAATAAAATACACAAACAATATCCTTTAAAAATTATTGTAGGTTCATGCCTTGAAGAATTGCCAAAGCTCGAAAGTGAGTTTTTTGATTTTATTATAACATCACCACCCTATTGCAACCGGTACGATTATACACGGACTTATGCTTTAGAATTAGTTTATCTTGGACAAAACCATGAACAAGTTCGTAACTTAAGACAATCAATGCTTTCCTGTACAGTTGAGAACAAAGAAAAAATTGATTTTCTTAAAAATCTATATTCTTCAATAGGTAGACCTGAAACATTTGATGAAGTAATTGGAGTTTATAACAAATGTGCTGCAATGACAGAAGTAAATTTTATTCTTTCTAAATTAAACAAATTGGAAAAGCTCAACAACAACAATATTCCCAGAATGGTGAAAAATTATTTTCTGGAATTGTGTTTTGTTATTTACGAAATTGCTCGAGTTGCAAAGAGTGGTAGCTATTGTGTAATGGTTAATGATAATGTTCGTTACGGTGGAGAAGAAGTTCCAGTTGATTTAATCCTATCCGAGTTTGGAGAAAATTTTGGATTTAACATCATTAAAATTTTTGTATTACCTAAAGGCAAAGGCAACAGCAGTCAGCAAATGGGCAATTATGGACGAACCGAAGTTCGCAAATGTGTTTACTTATGGCAAAAAAGATAATCGCATATTCATTAATAAAGTCAGCAGATGATTTAATTACATCAAGAGAAGAAACCAGAGCCGGTTTTATCGCAATGGCTTTGGAAAAAAATTACATCGTTGTTCCATATATTGAAGAAGCAAAAGCCTTAAAGGCACTTGCTTCGAAAGTGGAAAAACCAAATGAACTTCTAAAATTAAAGGATTTACAAGTGGACTTGTTAACAGCTTCCGGACTTTCAGACAAATCCTTAAACTATTTGACTGACGATGATAAAATGCTTGCAATAAAAGGATTAATAGAAAAATTTCTAGAACCTGCTGGAGATAACTTTATTGACGAGTTGATTTATCGTTATTTGCTTACAAAAGGTGATGCACTAGGTGGCAAAGCGAAAAACTTAGCAGGTTTATTGGGTGAAAGAAAATTTTTACGGTCGTTAATTTCCGTTTTCAATATTGCAGGTATTGCCTATAAATGGATGGATACAGATACAAATACTTGGTTGGATAAACCATCAGACGACACCGATATTGAGAAACGTATCAAAGCTTTTTACTGGAAAATACGAGAAGATAGATTGCTAATTTTAAATATTAATGTGCCATTGGTAAATAAAAATGTAGACCTTTCAATATTACATGCCAAACCAGAAGACTTAAAGTCAGGCAAACAATCTATCATTCATGAGCATGGCAAATACGTTGCTTTAGGTGAACTTAAAGGAGGGATTGATCCAGCGGGTGCTGATGAACATTGGAAAACTGCAAACTCTGCATTAAACCGAATAAGAAACAGTTTTTACAAAAGGAAACTAAAACCGAAAACATTCTTCATTGGTGCAGCAATTGAGAATGCAATGGCAGCTGAGATTTTTAAAAAATTAGGAACTCAGGCAATGACAAATGCCGCAAACTTGACCAATGACCGGCAGTTAACAGCAATTTGTGAATGGATAATCAATCTATGACCAACATTCACTGCCACACACATTTATTGATTGTATAAATCAAAGCGCAAACCAAAACCAGCCAAAGTGTTTGATTGTCTTACGTTTGAAAAAATTAAATAATGAAAGCACGAACGCACAACATGCCGGTACCTGCAACCCTAAAAAAGATAACGACAACCATAAACCTGTAACAAAATGACATTAAAGTTATGAGAACAGAAACAACATTAAACAAAATGCTAATTAGTTATAAAGGTTTTGCACCTTCAAACAAACGCTTTAATCACATTGTATTGATTGGCGTTACCTTCATTCTACTTATGGTATCATCTTGTGCCAACAGAAAAAATAACAATAGCAGCGATTTGATAATTATTAAGGAGCAAGGCAGCTTTGCCGTTGGTGGAACAGTAATTACCAATCCAGGCACGTTCGATCCATACAACCCGACCCCGGCAGGACAAACTTTTCATGGTGATCATGCTTATGTTTTTTATCAAATTCCTGCTCAAGCCCGTAAATACCCGTTAGTTATGTGGCATGGTTTCGGACAGTTTTCTAAAACGTGGGAAACAACACCAGACGGGCGGGAAGGATTTCAGAACATCTTTTTACGCAGGCGTTTTCCTGTTTACCTCATTGACCAGCCACGCAGAGGTGATGCCGGTCGCAGTACGGTAGCTGCCACCATTGCACCAACACCCGACGAACAGCAATGGTTTGGTACTTTTCGTATCGGCATATGGCCAAACTATTTTGAAGGAGTACAGTTTTCGCGTGACTCAGCTGCTCTAAGTCAGTATTTCCGCTCTATGACACCTAGCACAGGACCAATCGATATAAAAGTCATGTCTGATGCGATTTCAACACTGTTCAATAAAATTGGTCCGGCAATTCTTGTAACGCATTCACATTCCGGTGGAATGGGCTGGCTTACCGCAGTCAACAATCCGAATGTAAAAGCTATCGTTTCTTATGAGCCGGGAAGCAACTTTCTATTTCCCGAAGGAGAAGTGCCTCCACCGATGCAAAGCTCCGGGGGTACACTCGAAGCTGTTGAAGTGCCTCTACAGGAGTTTATGCAGCTTACTAAAATCCCAATCGTTATTTACTATGGTGATAATATACCCAATGAACCAAACTCCAACCCAGGTCAGGATGGATGGCGGGTACGTCTTGAAATGGCAAAGTTGTGGAGGGATGCCGTGAATCGGCATGGTGGTGATGTAACATTGGTGCATCTGCCGGAAATAGGTATCCGAGGAAATACACACTTTCCATTTTCAGACCTGAACAATCTCCAAATCGCAGATCTTCTATATGAATTTCTAAAGGAGAAAGGGATGGATTAAACAGAAATAAGTATCCCCAAAAAGTAATTTTAAACCTTTAAAAATTATTTGAATGAAAGCATCAATTCTCGGACTGTTTTTAATCATCATGTGTGCGCAATGGTCCTTCACACAAAATTCTGCTACAATGAGTAGCACTAGTGCCGAACAGGAAATCATTAATCTCTCCAAAGAGAAGTGGGGCTGGATGTCAGAGCGTAAAGTAGATACCCTTGCTGCTCTCTTCCATGAAAAGGCTGTATTTGTCCATATGGAGGAACCATGTCCAGGGACCACGAACTCAATGTTATCCGAACCGGAGGAATTCACTATAAGAAAGCGGATATCCATGAGGTGTCGGTGAATATTATTGGCACAACTGCCATCCTTTTAAACAGAATTACGCTGTTAGCCGTTGTTGGCGGCAATGAAGTCACCAATCCCTTCGCGGTTACAGAAGTGTATGTGAAGCAAGGTGGTAGTTGGAAATTAGCGGCCATGTCGTTTACACGATTACTCACGCCACCTGGAGAATAGTGATAGCTTGGGATATTACCATTAAAAGGCATGTCCGGTTAGATATAGCAAAAAGGCAATATAGCAAAATGTCCATCTAATATTGAGGCCAGTGAATAAGAGACAGGTAGAAGAGCAGCAGGTAACATGCCGGTATACGCCATAGCCTCCCCCCACTTTGACCAGGTTGTCACATCTTTTGCAATTTTTCTACTTTAGTTGATTTTAATACCAGGATTTATTACCTTTATTTAAGTTATAAAAAGTTAACGTCGCTGGCAAAAGCTGCGCCAACCTGGGCTAATCCATGGGAGGCTACGGCACATACCACCAAACGTTATGACACATGCAATTTTTTTACTCAAATAAGCTCATTTTTGTTTCCATAAAAGTAAATTTTTATTTACCTTTGTGATCTATAAGATTTCATCATTGATTCAATGAAATGTTCGGAATTATTGAGAATTTTAAAGAAGGATGGATGGTATCCAATATCACAAAAAGGTTCGCATTTGAAGTTAATTCACCCAAATAAGAAAAATGTTATCATTTTCCCGAACCATGGAAGTCAAGAAGTTGGGAAAGGACTTGAGCACAAAATATTAAAGGATGCAGGAATAAAATGAAAACTTTAAAGAAGAAAATAAGATTAACAGTTGAAAAAACAGATACAGGATTTTCTGCTTATAGTGGTGAGTACCCTGTTTTCACCACAGGTAAGACTTTTACAGAGTTATTAGATAATTCCGTTGAAGCAATGAATTTATACTTTGAAGAAAAAGACTATCATATAAATAAAAATAATATTGAATTTGAAATTGACCTTCAACAATTTTTTCAATACTATCGTGTGATTAATTCAAAATTTCTTGCTCAAAGAATAGGCATGAATGAGACATTATTGTCCCAGTATGTACAGGGAAGAAAAAAACCGTCAATAAAGCAAACAAATAAAATACTTCAAGGTATTCAAGAAGTGGGGCGTGAATTATCACATATAAATTTGTTCATAAAGTAAGATTCGCACGTGCCATAACATGCCATTTTAGATAGGAACATATGAAATACCGATTATACGTTGACGAAGTTGGCAATCCTGATCTAAAAAGCTCTGATCATGAAGATCTTAGATATCTTTGTCTAACAGGGGTTATTTTTGAACTTAAATACGTTGATGATGTTCTTTTTCCAGAAATAGAAAAGATTAAGAA
>CAZGOR010000261.1:0-5979 GCA_964527875.1 uncultured Bacteroides sp.
TATTCTATAAGGGACTTAATAATATAATGCATAACAAGTTTTGTATAGTTGATTTGAGGACAGTTATTAGTGGATCATATAACTGGACAAAACAAGCAATATTTAATAAAGAAAATATCATTCTTATTAGCGATAACGAAGAATTTGGAAAAGATTTTATTGAGGAATTCAAAGCTATTAAATATCATATAAGGTGTGACTTTGATATGGAATACGTTAGTTCTAAAATTCCAGCCAATATTTCTGTATGGTGGAATCTCTTAGATATTAAGTGGCAAAATATAATAAAAGACGCTATATGTCACTCTCATTTTTAATAAGGGTCTAAACTAATACCACCCACCGGTAAAAATCGATACCATCTCTTTCTTTCTTGATAAAAACGGTAATCTTTCGCATCCTGAAAGATTACAACCATGATTTCAACATTTATCTGCCAACATTGCGGCCGTTCTTGCCAGCGTAATCCCCGTGTAAAGGGGAATTATATTCTGTTAATACACCCTCTGAACCTCTAATTATTATTGATAAATATATGAATAAGAAAAAATCCTTGGCTAATACTTTTTCCGGTAATTAATATTGATGAAAAGCATCTGATATAAACGACAATACTTCCGGCAGAGCCTGTCGCCAGTAAGTCCAGGTATGTCCCCCGTCGCGGATCCTGAATTCATGCGGGATCTCCTTTTTCCGCATCGCAATATGTACAAGTGAATTTCCTTCGAACAGGAAGTCATTATCACCGCAATCGATATACCATCGTACTGTTCTTTTTTGATCGTCAGGCATATTTTCAACCAGCGCCAGGACACTCTGACGGTTGTAATATTCTTTCAACTCGGCATCAGTAGCATCCCGAATACCTCTTCTTTCCATTGAGTTCTTTAAATCCTCCATTGAAAGGGGGCCGGTTGAAGCACTTAACGGACAGGCAGAAGAAAACATATCCGGATGATGCAGGGCATAAATGAATGAGCCTCCACCACCCATTGATAAACCTGCTACAGCACGGTACCGTTTTTCCCCTTTTATGCGGTAGGTTTTCTCAACATATGGAATAAATTCCTCAAAGAAAAAATCTTCATAGCGCCAATCCCCTTTGATATCATTGAAATAACCTCTTCGTCCTGCACTGGCATCAGGCATAACAATGACCATAGGCGTAGCTTTTCCTTCATTTATTGCCTTATCTGCAATGTGCAGAACTTCTCCGAATTGTATCCATCCGGTCTGATCATCACCTCCCCCATGCAGAAGGTATAAAACAGGATAACTGCGCTGTGATGTTTCATAATCAGGCGGAAGATAAATAGCATATTTGCGTTCGCTATTTAAAATACTGCTTGTCATGGATAAGTCATCAAATACTTTGCCTTTTTGTCCATAAAGAAAGGCCGGTAACAAAAAAACCATTAATAAATATTGTTTTTTCATGATATTGTTGGAATGATTGGTTTGAGGCATTATTTCTCCTGAGGTAAACTGATAAAAATCGTAGTACCTTTATTCAATTCGCTTTCTATCCATATTTTCCCATTGTGTTTCTCAACAAGCTCTTTACACAAAATTAAACCCAATCCTGTACCTGTTTCGTTCTTCGTGCCACGGTTTGAGAAATGAATATCATTTCTGAAAAGTTTTTCTTTGTCTTCTTCTGAAATCCCTATACCGTTATCTTTTATTGATATAAGTATGTGCTTATTTTCAGTGCTGCAATTCATTTCAATCTTCCCATTCTCCTTAGTGTATTTAATAGCATTCGTAAGCAGGTTTCTTATGACAATACTCATAATATCCTTATCAATCAAGGATGAAATATTATCGGCCGAGGATTTGAATTCAATTTCAATATTTTTATTCGCTGCCTGATTCTTTAACAACGCTATATCTCCCTCAATTATGGAAACAATATTGATCATTTTAGGTTTGAATTGGATGGCTCCTCTTTGTGATCTGGACCAATTCAATAAGTTATCAAGCAGTTGGTATACATTATCGGCTGAGTCACCGATAATACCAATCATTTTTTTTCTTTCATTATCAGAATAATCGTAATAGCGTAACTGAATCAGATCAACAAAACCTTTCAATGTGTTAAATGGATTTTTAAGGTCATGTGCGATGATTGAAAAGAGTTTATCTTTAACAGAATTCAATTCATTCAACTGATCCCGTTGAGCTTTCAGCTCATCTGTCTGTTCCTCGATCTGTTGTTGTCTTTCTTCAAGTAATGAAGTTGTATTTTTTAAATCTTCGGTTTGTTGTATTAGCTCTTCATTCTTTTCATCAATTTCTATCGTTCTTTCCTTAACTAATTTTTCCAAAACAATATTTCTTCTTCTGATCTGACTTATTTTCATGTAGAAGATAAATAATATCAAAAGAACAATGAATGATATTGCTATCAATTTAAACCACCATGTTTGCCAGAAAGGAGGTGTAATAATGATTTCTATTGAAGCTCCTTCCTCATTCCAGATACCGTCATTATTCGATCCTTTTACCCTGAAAATGTATTTTCCCGGATCAATGTTGGTATATATTGCAGTATTCCTGGTACCGATATAATTCCAGCTATTGTCAAAACCATCCAACTTATATGCATATTGATTTTTTTTACTTGATATATAGTTTAAAGCTGCAAATTCAAAAGAAAACACGGATTGTTGGTATGATAGCCTGATTTCTTCCGCTTCACTAATATGAATTTGCAGGGGTGAATCTTTCCCGATTTGGACAGGTTTGTTAAATATTCGGAAATCCGTAAAAACTATAGGTGGAACATATGGATTATCAACAATATCTTCCGGATCAAAAACATTAAATCCATTAACACCTCCTAAATATAGCTCTCCGTTCGCGGATTTATAATGGCTGCACTGATAAAATTCATTATCCTGCAAACCATCTGAGACATCATAGTTTTTAAACTCTCCGGTTTCAGGATCAAACATGGAAAGGCCTTTATTCGTGCTCAGCCAGAGATTGCCTTCATCGTCCTCCCTTATACCTTTTATTGCATTATTTGGCAATCCATCCTTTACATAATATTTAATGAAACTCTGATTTTTTTTGTCAATTTTATTTAAACCTCCTGTTGTGCCTATCCATAAGGTAGAATCGCTTGATTCGTGAATAGAAAGAACATAACCCGGGGCTATGCTCCTGTCATCAGCTTCATTATGTGTAAAAAAGGTAAATTCTTTTGTTTCCCTGTTAAACAGGTTCAAACCAAGCCCCCCTGCAATCCAAAGATTTCCATATGAATCCTCGGTAATCACTCTGATATTGTCATCACTCAGATTACTGTTTTCAGGAGTATAACTAACAAAGGCATTCGAAGTTCTGTCAAGATAACTTATTCCTCCAAAAAAAGCACCTAGCCATAAAACACCTTTACTATCCTCAAAAATTGAAAAAAACGTGTTACTGCAAAGGCCACTATTTTCTGTTGTATATTGTTTAAAATCATGATGTTCCCTGTCAAACAAATTCAACCCTCCTTCCCATGTTCCAATCCATAAATCACCCCTGCTATCTTCAAAGATTGATAAAACAGAATTACTGCCTAAACCACTGTTCTCCCTGTTAAAATGAATAAAAGTTTCATCCTTTCTGTGGAATAAATTTAATCCACCCCCGTCAGTCCCTACCCAGAAATTATTCCGGGAATCTTCATAAAAAGATGTTACTGAATTGTGGCTTAGACTATTTTCTTTCCCCGGGTTGCTTTTATAATGCCTAAAATATCCGCCATACCTGGGAATCATATTTATACCCCCGGCATGTGTCCCAAACCACAAATTTCCTGTCCTGTCTTCGTATATTGACCATATTGAATTATTATTTAAGCCTTTATCATTAAAAACATCTGCTTTGTACCGGATAAATACATTATTTTCTGTGTTAAACAGATTTAATCCTTCATTTTCCGTCCCTACCCAGAACCGTCCCTTGCTGTCTTCAAAAACTGTAAATATTGCATTGCCACTGATTGAACTGTCATCGTTAACATCGTGTTTGTAATGAATAAAATCATAATTACCTCTGTCATTTAAAAACATTTTGTAAAGGCCATTTCGATATGTACATATCCAAATATTACCATTCCTGTCACCTCCAATGCTCCATATTTCATGGTTAGTCAATTTCCTATTCTTATAATAATAATGCTGAAAAATTTCATTATCCTTATCGAATAAGTCCAGGTCTCCATGCATCGATCCAATCCATAAATTATTTCTGTTATCTTCAAAAATTGCTGTAATATCATTACTGCTCAGACTATTTGGATTATTGTTATCATGTTTGTAACGAATGAATTTTTCATTATCTCTGTCAAACAGATCAAGTCCTCCACCCACGGTTGCAATCCACAAATTACCACTGCTATCTTCAACAATATCACGGACTTCATCACCGCCTAAGCTTTTTGGATCATTTGAATCATGCCTGTAATGTATAAATCCATCAATAGTCCGGTCATACCTGTTTAATCCATTTTCTGTACCAATCCATAGGTTACCTTCACTGTCTTCTGTAATTACAAAAACAAAATTACCCAGAAGGCTTGCAGGGTTATCCGTGTTATGCAGATAATTTGTGAAAGTGAAACCATCATATTTATTCAGGCCATCTTGTGTTCCAAACCACATAAAACCTTTGGTATCCTGTAATATACATGCAATAGTTGATTGTGAAAGGCCGTCTGTCGTGGTAAAATGTTCAAATTCCAGTTTCCTATTCTGGGCTAAGGTGTTGGAATACAAAAACAAAAAACTTAGGAAGATAACTATTGTATAAAATCTTAACATGATTTATTATACAATTACAGATATAATAGGTTTCACTTTATTTCAAATTTACATATAAAAATTTTTATATTTAATATTTGATATTGTCTTTTTGCTTCGGCATGAGCTATACAACTTTTAAATATGAAAATCTTAGAATATCACCCGAAGAAATTCCTGTGAATGATACTACAATAGTTTAAATTGATATTACCAATACAGAAAAAGTTAAAGGTAATGAAATTGTTCAGCTTTATATCCACGACCCGGGGAGTTTAATATTCAATAAATATTATTGCCGAATAAAGTAAAATTCAGTATTTTAGTTCTTTCCAAAATATTATAATCAGGTTAACTATCTCTAAAGAATGAATTTATCAATACTCCGAACATTTATTATCCTGTTTGCAATCCTGCTTATCTCCTGCGAGCCCTGGAACCTTGAGAAAAGACCGGATCATGATTTTATCACTTTTGAAACAACGATACAGGATAATGCCGATAAAGAATCCTGGGGAATTCTGTATGATGAAGGCGGATATATTGTTGTTGGAACAACTGAAGAGACCGGATCCGGTAATCCTGATGTGTACCTTGTAAAAGTTAATGAGACGGGCACTAAACAATGGCATTCCAGTTTTGGTGACAGTGATCCTGAACAAGGGACTGCGATTATTACACTTTCCGGCAACCAGGGATATGCATTGGTTGGCAATAAAAATGTAAGCGGCAATGACTGGCAATTATATCTTGTTAAGACTGACCTTCAGGGAAGCAAAATCTGGGAAGAAAAATACGGCTGGATCAAAGAGGATAAAGCTTTCTCTTTGATTCAACACCAGGATGGCGGTTTCCTCCTGGTTGGCTATTCCTTAACATGGGAGTCTGCAAACCTTGGAACAGAAACAGTGATCTTAAAAACACTGGCGGATGGTGAGGAACAAGCCAGGTATAATTTTGGAAATCCGGTTGAGAACGGGGATGATCTGGACGATTTCGGGTATTCAATTATCAGTTCCGGTGATGGGCACTTCATCATATTGACCACCTACGAGGATAAAAACTATTCAGGATTATATAATATACATCTCATTAAACTGGACGGTTCCTCCATAAGTGTGTTGTGGGATCAAACCATTATCGAGAATTGTTTTCCTATAAATGCATCCTTCATTAAGTTAAC
>CAZGOR010000262.1:0-5976 GCA_964527875.1 uncultured Bacteroides sp.
AGCATGGAGCATGGAGCATGGAGCATGGAGCATGGAGCATGAAACTTTGAACCTTGAACCACAGTGAAATATACTCCTTTCCTGTGAAATATTTCAGTGCCTCAAATTTCACCCTGTGAAATGCGAAGCAATTTTGCAAGTAAAATTATTTCACAGGGTGAACAGGGTAAACGTCGTATTTCACGTGGTAAACTTTGAACTATAAACTTTGAACCAGAAATTATGATATGTTTCAATAAAAATGTAAATTAGTTCGCTGACAATATAGGTTAGTAATATTATCTTGACATTTTACACAAACGTATCAATGGCTCGTCTGTAAATATTTTTTTCAGAATCTGGTTTTGATAAACACAGGAATTAAATTCGCAGATCTTCTTCTTAATCCCGGGAGTCTTTATCATTTAATAAAATGAACTGGACCGATTTTCAGAAATTTTACAAAATCATAGAAAATGACCAACTAAGTTTGTTCTATCGGGGTAATTTTGCAGATGAGGTAACTGTTAGAATTATCGATATTTCAGATCTGCATTTTGGCCGTGCAACGGAAAGTGCCAATATCAGAAAAAAGGTGGCATTTCTGATGGCCGAATGCTTTCAGAATGTCATCAGGCATGGAGACATCAATCCCTTAGAGGAAGGATTGCCTGAACATGCGGGATATTTTATGACAAGGAATATTTCCGGTAATTACTATATAGCCTCCGGAAATCTTATTGAATCTAAAAATGTTGATAACCTTAAATCGAAAATTGAGAACATCAATAAGCTTAAACCGGAAGAACTCAAAACATTGTATATAAAAGTACTGGGAAAGGATGAAATATCCAGCAAAGGCGGAGCCGGACTGGGATTGATTGAGATGGCAAGGAAATCCGGGAGAGAGCTTGAAGTTGAATTCAGGAAAATTAATGACCGCCTGGCTTATTTTTATTTTCAGATTCTTATCGAGAAAACAACAAAAAACATTTCAAAAGAGAATAAAGCCCGTTGCGAAATCTGTCAATCAGTTGAACTGAACGAGATCCTGAAAAGTAATGATGTATTAATGGCATACCAGGGTGATTTCAAACAAGACTCGATTTTACCTTTACTGAATATGATTGATCAGAACCTTTATAACAGGACCAGGCAGAATAGTCTGAATAAAACATTGTTTCATGCGCTGGTAGAAATGTTACAGAACATCATGCATCATGGTTATACATATAATAATAAAAGAGAAGGAATTTTTTCAATATCAGTTTCAGATCAAAAATATAATATCAGCACAGCAAATTATATAGAAAATAAGAAATCCGTATATTTGAAGGATATATTGGAACAGTTTCTTAACCTCCCACCGATGGAATTAAAAGAAGTCTATAAGAAGATCCTGAAGGAAGGTCCGGATAATGCCAGGGGTGGGGCTGGTCTTGGCCTGATTGATATCATCAGGGCAAGCAGTGAAACTCCGGAGTATAAAATATTGGAGGTTGATGAAGAGAAATCAATGTTCTATCTAAATGTCCTGATATGATCCTTTCGCTTCTCTCTCTTCCTTTGCATTTATTGCCAACAGAGGATGAACCGGAGATTCTCCTTGATAAGAATAATAATATTATCAGATTTTCCGGAAATTCCATGCCGGAAGACCCGGGGAAAGTTTTTACCCCTGTAATAGATTGGTTATCAGAATATATTAATTCACCGAACCCGTTAACCCGCATTGAATTCAGGATGGATTATTACAATTCCTCAACTGCAAGATTTTTTGTTGAAATACTTGAAAAATTCGAGGAGATCCAAGAAAAGGGTGCAGATGTAAGGATCCTGTGGTATTATCATCCGGATGATGTTGTGATCCTCGAACGTGGGGAGGATCTCGAAGCAGTTGTATCTCTTCCCTTTGAATTCATCAAAATAGAATAATCCTGTTTACTTCATGTTTGGATTATCTGGCCAACAGATAATAAAACCAGAATAATCAGTACGAAATAATTAACCAGTCTGAAATACTTTCCTGTAATTTATTCAATGACAAATTTTAGGATCAATCCGTTAAAAAATACAAGTGTGAAAACTTCTATCCATTTTTTGTAACGAATCGGGTTTTTAATCGTCTAATAATAAAATTGTCACATAATCGAACAATGATGTCCGGTTTTAATACATTTGAAAAAAAATAACAATAAATAAATATTTTATTAATGAATTGAAATACAGAATTTTGTTATTTTTGGCATTGAATATGATGCAGTTCTTATAGTTTTCAATTTTCAATCTCAGTTATTTTCCAATATAAACCAATAATATCCGGCAGAAATGGTAGTTAATTTTAAAGCAAACGAACAGGTTCTGAAAGCAGGAGATTCAACTTATCTTACAGAGACTGAAAAAATTTCCGGAAAACTGATTATCACAAATCAGAGAATATATTTCAAATCCATTAATGGTCATATCGATGAAATTGAATTAGAGATAAAGCCTTCCGATATTCGTGAAGTCATTTTCTTCAACGGCGGTATTTTCTCACCTAATGGCCTGAATGTAGTGATGAAAAACGGGGATGAACTTAAATTCACGGTCAGGAAGCGGGATGAGATGGGAGCTTTGATCAATAAGATGTATTGATAATACCTTAAAGGTTCAGTAATACAAGCATTTGGTGCCATTGTTGCAATGGTCTCAATAGTCACAAGAGTCCGGTTAACAGCCGGACTCTTTTATATTATCTTGCACTGTGAATGTGTCCGGTTAACAAACGGTATTTTGCAAAATCCGCACCCTAAAACCCACACTCACCAGGAACCAGCAACAAGGAACCAGGAACCAAATGTGTCCGGTTAACAACCGAGGCTGTCTAAAAAGTCTATTAAAACATTTAACCACAGAGGAAACAGAGATTAAACAGAGTTCACAGAGGTTTGATATTAAGAAAGTTACTTCTCTGCGGACTCTGTGAAAACTCTGTGGACTCTGTGGTTTATACTACTTTTTAGACAGTCTCGCGGACTTTTCTATGTGACCTAACGTTGTCGCAACTGCCGATTAGCAATCGGCAGTAACTTTCACACTTTTACACTTACACCTTCACACTTCCTTGGTTTTAGCTGGAGCTATATCATAACTAAATGCCTAATTAACAATATCGTCGACTCGATCGCACAACACGTTAAACTGTTAACGTTTTGTTAATTCCCTTTACCTCATTAAACCAAACCTGATTCCGTTTATCAAAACATTGGATGAAATAAGAATGTGAACATTAACGGATCAATATGCGGTTCAATAGATTGGATTGTTTGAATTGGCAGATTTGAGAAAACTGCCCTGAGAGAATGACTCGTTAAAGAATGAGATAAAAGGATTTAAAGTGAATTATTTTATAAATGTTGAAGTAAAATTAAAGAAGGGAATGAATGACATGAAAAGATTATTTTTTATTGGACTGGGGATTATTGGTTTGTTTCTTGGTTCAGCCATTGCACAAGGACCGGACGGGGGGTCTGCCGGTTATAGCCAGGCAAATGTGCCGAAAGACGGGTATATGAAAGGAATTGTCCTGGACGAGGTAACCGGTGAGCCTGTGGAATTCGCAAGTGTGGCTTTATACAGTCAGCAGGATTCATCTCTTGTGACTGGAACCATTACTGGTGTTAATGGCACATTTGAGTTCAAAGATATGTCCTATGGATTGTATTATGCAGAAATAAGGTTTGTAGGTTATGTAAACACAAAGATGACAGGAATAGCCGTCACACAGAACAATAAATCTGTTGATCTGGGCGAGATCGGGGTAGAACGTTCAGTGACAGAGCTTGAGGGTGTGGATATTGTTGCCGAAAGGCCGCAAATGGAATATAAAATAGACCGCAAGGTGATCTATGCTGAATCGAATATCACGGCTGCCGGAGGTACTGCCGTGGATTTGCTTGAAAATACACCCTCTATACAGACAGATATTGACGGGAATGTGACCCTGAGGGGCAGTTCGAATTTTACCGTTCTCATAGATAACAAACCTTCGGTATTGGATGGAAGTGAAGCCCTCCAACAGCTTCCTGCAAGTTCAATTGAACGTGTTGAGATCATTACTAATCCATCGGCAAAATATGATCCGGATGGTACTGCCGGTATTATTAATGTGATCATGAAGAAACAGAAGCTTCAGGGATTCAACGGGATCGTCAACGGATCATACGGGAGTTTTGATCAGTACAGCGGCGATGTTCTGCTGAATTACAGGCTCGATAAAGTAAATCTGTTCGCAGGTTTTAATCTCCGGAACAGGGTGATGAGCGGTAACGGATCATCCGAACGTGAATCATATTTAAATGATACTATAAACTACCTGTTATCGGAAGACCGGAACGAAATGGGAGGCAAAAGCAATGGTTTCAAGGCAGGTTTTGATTTCTATGTCAATGATATAAATACCATCAGCTTCCAGGGTAATATCGGAAGCAGGGGATTCGGACACTCATCCATCTCACAGTATCATGATTTTACAATCCCCTCAACATCAGATTTATACTATCTTCAGGAAAACAATTCGGAACGAAACAGTGATTTTTATAGTCTTACATTGAACTATGATCATAATTTCGGGAGTCCCGAACATAAACTTCAGGCTTCAGCATTTTATTCACGGGATCATGATTCTGATTTTGAAGAATTGAAAGATATTCAAACAGATGCTTATTGGAATGAGAGTGACCTTGAACCATATATGCAGAGAACCACAGAATCCGGTGTTGAGTCCGAATTCAGATTAAACCTTGATTATTTTGTGCCGGTTGGACAGGAGGGGAAGTTCGAGACAGGATACCAGCTCCGGCATGAATCGGGGACAAACGATTACCTTTTCGATCTGTATGATAATGATTTGAATGATTGGATCAATGTTGAAAACAGGAATAATGGGATTGAATTATCACGGAATATCCAGGCCGGCTATGCCATTTTCGGAACGACAACGAAGATCGTGGATTTTCAGGTCGGATTAAGAGCGGAATATACAAACAGGATGATCACCCAGATTGCACTGGATGAAGAGTATAAAATTGACCGGGTTGACTTGTTCCCGTCCGCACATGTGACCAGAAGCCTGCCATTTGATCAGCAGTTACAGCTCAGCTACAGCCGCCGTATCAACAGACCAAGAGAATTTTACCTGGATCCGTTTCCCAATTATATGGATCAGCTCAATATTCAGATTGGTAATCCGGAATTGGAACCGGAATATGTGGATTCGTATGAATTGAACTGGCAGAAAAAAATCGGATCCACATCCGTCACAGCAGAATTATATTACAGGCAGACGACTAATATGATGTCGAGGGTGACGAGTCTGCGCGATGATAATGTCATGATACATACAATGGACAACATCGGTACCGATCATTCACTGGGTACCGAGATGATGGTAACTGCCTCGCCTTTCAAGTGGTGGGATCTGAATGTCAGCGGAACCATGTACAGATACAGGATCGATGGAGAGATCGAAGGTGAGGAAGTAGACCAGCTGACCAATACATGGAATGCAAGGTTGAACAATAATTTCAAGTTAAAATGGGATACCAGGATCCAGCTCATGGCATTATATAATGCACCCTCTGTCACCGCACAGGGTGAGCGGGGAAGTTTCTTTATGATCAATGCAGGCATCAGAAAGGAGTTTCTCGACAAGAAACTGACGGCTGTATTCCAGGTAAGGGATATATTCAGCACCATGAAAATGTCTTTCTCTTCTGAAGGCTCAAATTTTTATACCTATAATGAGAGGATGCCCCAAACGCCGGTCTTTACGATCAGCTTAAGCTACCGGATCAATAATTACAATAAGCGTCAAACCAGCAACGGTTCTGAGATGAATGAGATTCAGTTCCAGGATCCGGAGACGTTTTAGGGAGATATGATTAATAATCGGGTAGATGAACTGAGACTGTCTAAAAAGTAGTATAAACCACAGAGTCCACAGAGTTTTCACAG
>CAZGOR010000263.1:0-5962 GCA_964527875.1 uncultured Bacteroides sp.
TCTGTGAAAACTCTGTGGACTCTGTGGTTTATACTACTTTTTAGACAGCCTCATTCAAATTACCGATATAATTAGAAAAGTCCGGTCTCCAACCAGACGCATTCATAATTCGGAAAACAGTGTCCAAATCCCTACCCCACACCCACCAGGAATCGAAAACCGAGAACCATCTTCCCCAAACCCCATTCCCAAACACACAAAGAACCGAAAACCGAGAACCACTTCCCGTCTTCAGCCGACAAATTAAAAATCTGCTAAAAATCCAATAAAAATTTTATCTGTTAAATATTTTTAAATATATTTGAATTATTATTTAAATATATTTAATTTTATATTTTAATATACTTAATAAAATGTCAATAGCTACTGAAAATTTTGTCAAAGCGATTTATCAGTCCGAACAGGACAAAGGCCATGGTACCAGGCCCGGGTCAATAGCAAAGGCACTTGGCATCACAAATGCCGCGGCAACCGATATGGCACGCAAGCTGGCTGAAAAGAAACTCATCCACTACGAAAAATACAGGGAACTCAGACTCACATCAGAAGGTAAAAAAATGGCGCTGAATATTATCCGCAAGCACAGGCTGTGGGAAACATTTCTCCATAAAACCTTCAATATGTCATTGCACGAAATACACCGGGAAGCTGAACTACTGGAGCATCAGACATCTGAGTTTCTGGCGGAAAAAATAAGTGCTTTCCTGGGAAATCCCGAATTTGATCCGCACGGCGACCCGATACCCTCAACCGACGGGAATGTTAGTTCCGGCAAAGAACATATCCTATTGTCACGTGCTGAGCCGGGACACAACTATGAGATAAAAAGACTTTCCGCCTCAGATCAGGAATTTTTTAAATTCTGTAATAACAATAACATAACTGTTGGTTCATCACTGACAGTTGAAAACCAATATTCTAAAAACAAAATTACGGAGATCAATATCAATAATATCAAACTGCTGTTAAATGCAGAGTTATCTAATCTTATTTATGTAAAACAAATAAATAACAATAAATAATATTCTCACATATGAATTTTTCAAATATAATATCAGGGTTGGTTTTTGCAACTGTATCATTGATTCCGGTTAAGGCACAACATACCGATGCGAATGTATTTGGAGATGTACAATCACGTGGTGAACATTTACCTTTCGTAAATATTTATATTGAAGGAACTTATAAAGGAACAACCACAGACATTACCGGACATTATATGCTGATCGATCTCCCGGAAGGGACGCATACCATTGTAGCACAATCATTGGGGTATACCACCGAAAAGAAAGCCATTACCATAGCTGCAGGAGAGTCGAAGGAAGTAAACTTTGTCCTGGAAGAAGAAACCATGGCGCTGAAGGAAGTGGTTGTAACAGGTACAAGAACATTCAAACGGCAAACGGAATCGCCGGTCATTGTAAATGTCCTGGAAAGCAAATCCCTTGAAATGGTTCAGGCATGCAATATTTCTGAGGGTCTGCGGTTTCAGCCCGGATTAAGGGTGGAGACCGATTGCCAGACATGCAATTATACCCAGTTACGGATGAACGGACTGGGTGGTTCCTATTCCCAGATACTCATCAATGGACGTCCCGTGTTCAGTCCGCTCACCGGATTATATGGCATGGAACAGATCCCGGCCAATATGGTTGAGCGCATTGAGATAGTCCGCGGAGGTGGATCGGCACTTTACGGATCAAGTGCCATAGGAGGTACGGTTAATGTCATCACCCGTATTCCGAAGGAGAGCAGTTATGATTTCAACGCTTATACACAGAATATTAATAAAGGGGCAACAGATAATGTACTGAACGGCAATATTAACATGCTTACACACAAACGAAATGCGGGAGCTGCAATATTTGTGAGCCGAAGGCACAGGGAGGCATATGATCATAATGGTGATAATTTTTCCGAACTCCCGGAGCTTCGTAACAACTCTTTCGGGGCTACAATGTTCTATAAGCCTAAATACAACCAGAAACTGGAACTAAGTCTGAGCAGTCTAAACGAGTACCGGTATGGCGGAGAAATGATCAAAGACCCGGCCTATCTTGCCCGCCAGTCGGAAGAACGCACTCACAATATTTTTATGGGCGGACTGGATTATCAGATCAACTTCAGTGAAGATAACAGTTCATTCATAGCCTATCTGGCAGGTCAGCAGACCGGCCGGCAGCATTATACCGGTGTATTACCTGACGAACAGGACGAGGTGCTCATCCATATAGCTAACCCCCCATATGGATATACCCGGAATACCACCCTGCAGGTTGGATCACAGATCAACCACCGTTTTCAGAATTTCCCGGTAGGTGTTAACGTCGTAACCCTGGGAGCAGAGTATATCTTTGATGATGTGTTCGATACCATTCCAGCATATCATTATGAAGTTGACCAGGTAACCAGGAATATCGGGGGTTACGTTCAAAATGACTGGGAAATAAATCCCGGCTTCACTTTTTTAGCCGGTCTGCGAATGGATAAGCACAATCTGGTTAAGAAAGTAATTATGAGTCCCAGGATATCTCTATTATATAAATTGAAAAATTATACCCAGTTCCGGCTTACGTGGGGAACCGGTTTCAGGGCGCCACAAGCATTCGATACCGATATGCACATTGCCTTTGCCGGAGGGGGAGTATCTCGTATTTCATTATCTCCCGATTTGAAAGAAGAACGTTCAAACAGTATAAGTGTTTCTATAAACCTGGATAAGGCAAACAAAATATATGTAGCCGGTTTTACTGTTGAAGGATTCTATACCAAACTGAACGATGCTTTTTATCTGCAACCCATTGGAAAAGATAAGTTTGGCGAACGTTTTGAAAAACGAAACGGTGCAGGAGCAACAGTGCAGGGAGTAACAATTGAACTGAGAGGAAATTATAACCGGAAAATACAGCTGGAGGCAGGCATGACATTACAAAAGAGTCTGTACGACGAACCGGTTGATTATATTGAAGGTCTGGAATCCAAACGAGAATTTTTACGATCTCCAAATGAATATGCATATTTAACCTTATCGTTTACACCCGGTAAGCGTTTTAATGCCTCCATAAGCGGCATTTACACGGGGCCAATGCAGCTGGTTCATTTTGCAGGGGCACCTGAACAAACAGTTGATGAATACAAAATCTCCCCGGACTTCACAGAACTGAATGTTAAGCTGGGGTATACATTTATTTTCGAGCCCGTGGACTCAGGTATTGAAATCTTTGGGGGAATCAAGAATATTACAAATGCTTATCAAAATGACTTTGACACAGGTAAAAACAGGGACAGCAACTACATCTATAGCCAGGGTGCACCCCGTACACTTTATATCGGATTGAAACTGAAGTCTTTCTGATGATATCTTCACCTCTATGAACAAATAGTTTGTTTCGGATGTGACTTCAAAATCACCCCTCGAGAATCCTTATTGAATCATTATTTAAATAGAAAACTTCCTTACCATCCTGTTTGGGTCTTAAAATTCCCAGTTTTGTTAATTCCTGCATATACATTGTAAGTGTTGTCCTGCTTGTGCGTTTCAGTACATTACCCAGAATGACCGGTTTAATATAGGGTTGATTGAAGAGTGCTTCGTTAGCCTCATTTGTATACCATTTAAGGTTTTTTTTACAATATTCCAGAGTTGATGCCATTTGTGTAACAATCTCATCAATCAGTCTGTTAGTTAAGGCAGCTGTATGTTGTATAGCTTTCATCATGAAAATCAACCAATGCTTCCATTCCCCCCTTTGCGTAACAGCACCGAGCCTGTAATAATAATCATCTTTGTTTTAAATAATATATTTACTGAGATAAAGTATGGGCAGGGATAACAAGTCCTTAATTACAAGATATAAAAGATCGTAAACTCGCAAAATGTAAGTCTTACTGAACATGGTGCAGGGTGCAAAGTGTACGGGTACAGGGTCTCAATGGTTGCAGTTGTCTCAATTATCGCAACTGAAATAAGACTAAGGTTGAGGAAGAATAGTAAATTGGTATATTGGTATACTGGTTTATTGGTGTGTTGTTGTTTTAATTTCTTGGTCTCAGTCTCATATAATGCCGCAAGATATACATCTATCATTACTTTATATCACCTAAATTCAAAAATCATTGATTCAATTTCGCGTAATGTTAAGGCATTCTTCATAATTCATTGATTTTCAATAACTGGTCACAATTTGTGACCGGTTTATTTAATTATCTTCACTCACCGGGTGACTGGCAGTCACCCGGTGAGTATATTTCCCGATCGTAGAAATTCTCCCTTCTACCAGTTTGATCTGGTATATAAGTCCTCCAACACCAGGCTGGTCTTTTTAAGATCTCCCGGAACAATTATTATAATACAAATCCAAGCCTGAATCTGAATATTTCTATCTCTTTATGATAAAAAACCAGATTTATCGTATATGGCAGGGTGTTTTTTTACAAAATCCATTAATTTTTATTTCTCGCACCTGCCTGCCGAATCCGTCAATGCGGAGCAGGCAGGTATTAATGCAGATTCCTTTCAAGACTTTTTAAACAACCTCTATGCATACACGGAATAAAGCAGTCAAAACCCGGTTGCCAACCGGGGTGAATGGTCACTGCCCGTCCGTACCGAACGGTACGTTCCTGCCCGAATGACTCGGTCAGGCAGGCGGGCGGAGTTCCTGGTTCCCTTGTTGCTGGTTTCTGGTGAGTGTGGGTTTTTGGGTGTGGGATCTTGTAAAAGTCCACCTGTACCGAAGGGCATGTTCTGGCTGGTTGCTTGTTGCCCTGAAAGAGTAAAGCATTACAGCCCGTATAACTTCATCTTATTGAACAAGGTTTTCCTGCTTATCTTCAGTAATTTTGCCGTTTCTGTCCGGTTGTAATCACATTTGTTTAAAGCCTCCGCGATCAGCTCTTTTTCAATTTTTGAATGATGAATTTTTACATTTTTATCCAGCCCTGCATCCAGTCGTGTCTCATAATCTTCGGTTTCTGTATAACCTTTCAACCGTAACGGCAGATGTGCGATGGAAAGAACACCGTTTCCGGCAAGGATCATGGCGCTCTGAATGGCATTCTGAAGATCCCGGACATTCCCCGGCCAGGAATATTTCACCAGATAATCCATTGCCTGCCGGGATATATTGGTAATGTTCAGGTTAAGTTCCCCGTTATATTTATGTATAAATGCTTCCGTCAATAAAGGTATATCCTCCTTCCGTTCCCGTAACGGCGGGATATCGATCGTAAAAATATTCAACCTGTATAGCAGGTCCAGCCTGAATTCCCTTTTCTGTACTTTTTCTTCCAGGTTGTTGTTGGTTGCAGATATAATACGAACATCGGCAGGAATATCTCTTTTCCCGCCAATCCTGGTTATCCTGTGGTTGTCAAGTATACGTAATAGTTTTACCTGTGCTTCAAGCGACAATTCACTTATTTCATCAAGAAAAAGGGAACCACCCTCGGCCAGTTCGAACTTACCCTGTTTCATCTCCTTTGCATCTGTAAAAGCCCCTTTTTCATGGCCGAACAGTTCACTTTCAATAAGCGTAACAGGAATGGCACCGCAATTCAATGCAATCATCGGTTTATTTTTCCTTGAACTGGAATGATGAATGGCATTGGCAAACATCTCCTTCCCTACCCCGCTTTCCCCGGTGATCAAAACGGTTGCATCGGTCTGACTGACACTTTTGGCCTGATCGATAACCTGTCTCATCCTTGGACTGGAAGTAATGATCTGATCAAATGAATCCTTCACATCCAGTTTCTGTTTCAGTGAAGAGATTTCACCGGTCATCCGGTTATATGCCAAAGCCCTTCTGATCAGTAATAACAATTTATCATTATCAAAAGGTTTCTCAATGTAATCATAAGCCCCTTTTTTAATAGCTGCGACGGCGAGCGATACTTCACCGAATGCCGTAATGATAATGACCGTGACATCCGGCAACCTGTCCTTTATTTTCTGCATGGT
>CAZGOR010000264.1:0-5948 GCA_964527875.1 uncultured Bacteroides sp.
TCTCATTTGTATCAAAGGGTTTTATTCTCAAACAATACTGATATTCATCCGGATAGGTACGGTATGCGTGTCTTACTGAAATAGGTGTCCCTCCTACCCCGCTGACATGATGATCAATATTGAGTGTTACATTCTCTTTCCTTTTTAACTGGTACGGATACCATGCCGATTCCAGGTTGGAATAGGGATTTATGCTAACGTTAATCTGCTGGTCACCCATAAAAACAAGGCCTTTGCCGGACTCATGTGTTACTGCTGCCCATCTTACATCTGTATGGTTACCGAATTCCTGGGGAATGATATAGGGCATGACAATATCTTCGACAGATGTTGAATATATCCCTGTTTTTGCCCCTGTTTTTCTGTCGGGATAGGTTTCAAAAGGCCCTTTCCCATACCATATCAGCTTATTCATTCCCGGATTCATTTCCATCTGAAGGCCAACTTTCTGAAACCAGGGAATATCTTCTCTTGCACGACGGACAGGAAATTCGACATGACAAACGATATGATGTCCGATAATGATTTCACCATTACCAAGGAAAGTATAATCAAAATCACTAATAAATTGAATTGTCCTGTCTTTAAAAGCATATGAGTGGATCCTGGTTCTTATCACATATTCATTATCTGACACCTGCTGTGTATACACAAATTCCGGTTCATGTACCAGTGAATCCAGCCCCCATTCATACCAGTCCTTATATTCCGCCCTTCCCCAGTCTGAGATCTCATTCACGATAGGTGGCCTGTAAACATTCAGTTCCAGACCTGAAGATATAAAGTCAGTTCCCTGATACGTGATCTGTTTGATTTTTGCTGAAGCTTTATCAAAAACATATGAAAAATCTTCACCGGTAATTTTAATTTCTGAATTCTTTTCATCAACAGCCAGACTACCCGATTCCTGGCTCCCTGCAAGGATACCATCATTTTGACTGAATAGAAGCCTGAACTCCTCAAATGTTATTTCATACCCGGCATCTGCCCATAGAGTCTTTTCTTTTGTCTTGAATTCCATTAACAGGATATAATCGCTTCCCTGTCTGATCTCAGGCTTAGTAAAGGGAATTTTAACCTGTGCTGATTTCAGGGGTTCAATATTCAGATCCATGACTCCTTCCTGAATGACTGTCCCATCTTCAAGCATTTTCCATTCAGCCTGCAATTCATTCAGATTGGTAAAATGATGCCTGTTCTCAACCTCAACCAGTCCTGTTTCCAGGAAGACTGGATTTACATGAACGGGGGCATGACTTTTTTTCGCCTGCCAGGATTCCGGCTGGTATTCTCTCATTGAAAAGATAATCCCGTCCATTGTGGCTGATCCCTCTGGAGTGGCTCCATAGCAGAGATATTTACCCTTGTTTTGATAATCTTCAAAGGGTAACCAGAGAATTAAATGTTCGTTCGTACCGGGATTATTCTTGAACCATCCAAGATCGGCAGAATTGAGGGCAATATCATAAATACTGACCTCATCAAATACTGCATTTGAAATATAGCCAGGCTGGTTTTCATGGTCACGCTGGTGATTTTTTCCAACAGTAATAGCATAATAGGTCCTTTTAATATTACCGCTGGCCGGGGCCGAAGCAATCTTTTCCCCATCCAGGTAAATAGTTATTTCTTTGCCATCATAGATCCCTGCCACATGATGCCAGTTGAAGTTCCAGTCGCGTGGCAGATAAGCAGACACCCGGTACATCCTTTTGGTATGGACAGTAAAATAAATAGAATCCCGATGGTTTTGTTCCAGAGCGAATGATTGGTTTCCTTTGGTAATCAATGCATTCGAACCATTAAATCCTCTTGGATAGATCCATGTTTGCAATGTCAGTTGATTTCCTGTTATATTCAAAACCTTATGAGGGGTAACTTCAACAAAGTCATCCAGTCCGCTGAAGAGGACTGCCTTCCCTGATTTACCTTTCACATGTTCGGGTCGTCCCATCAGTGCAACAGTATGATGATACCTGGATTGGTCGGTAGTCATAAACAGATCAACCAGCAGGCCCTGGTTCACCCAATCCCATATGAAGCCGCCCTGCAGTGACGGGTATTGATAAAATCGTTTCCAGTATTCATCAAAATGCCCCATTGCATTTCCTACCGAGTGTGCATATTCTCCAAGAATAACCGGCCTTTGAGTTGTATCACCGATAGCATCGAGCATAGATGGATTCGGATACCTGGTTCCGCAGATGTCTGCAAAAGGCGAATCACCATTCGGATGATTGGTCTGATGATACACAAACCGGGTGGGATCCGATTCCTTTACATATGCAGCCATCATATAGTGAATGGGTGCATTGCCGCATTCATTTCCCATACTCCACATGAATACACTTGGATGGTTTTTATCGCGCTGAACATAACGGATTGTCCGGTCCATGAAAGCAGTTTCCCAGCCCGGCTGCCAGGCAAGAAAATTTTCACCATAATGACATTCAGCATTTACCTCATCACAGATATAAAATCCCCATTGATCAGCAAGATCATAAAAGAGAGGATCATCAGGATAATGAGATGTGCGAATGCCATTGATATTAAGCTCTTTCATTATTTTAAAATCCTTCTCGATGAGCTCCCTTGTCATGGTTCGTCCGTTAACAGGATCATGCTCATGCCGGTTGACTCCTTTGATTTTAACCGGGACACCGTTGACGAGAAGCTGTGCATTTTTAATCTCCAGTTCCCTGAACCCGATTTTTTCTTCAACAATTTCAAGTACCTGCCCTGCAGAATTTTGAAGTTCCAATACAAGGGTATACAGGTTGGGTTTCTCGGCACTCCATTTCCGTGGATTATCAATCGATTTTTCTAAATGTATTTCACCCTCACTTCCGCCTTCAAGAATTTTCAGTCCCCTGGTAAGCAAAGAAACTTCCCGCTGTTCAGTATCGAAAAGTTTCGCCGCAACAACTATTTTCTTAATATCCGTTTCCCCGGCATTTTTGATTTTTGCTTTGATATCAAGCATTGCATCCCGGTAATTTTCATCCAGATCAGTGGTTACAAAATAATCCCGGATAAATATATCCGGTACGCTAAACAGGTATATCCTCCTGTAAATCCCTGCAAAACGCCACATATCCTGATCTTCAAGGTAACTGCCATCAGACCATCTGACTACTTTCACCGCAATCTTATTTTCCCCTGGTTTAACTTTTTCTGTAATGTCATATTCTGATGGAGTCATACTCCCTTTGTCAAATCCCACATACTCACCATTGATCCAGACCCAGTAAGCTGCCTTAACTCCATCAAAATGAAGGAATATCCGCCTGTTGTTCCAGCCTGCCGGAATATCAAACTCCCGGATATAGCATCCGGTCGGATTAAACTCAATAGGCACATTTGGCGGATCATATGGGGTAAACTCCATAGGAATATTCCTGTAGATATAATAATCATACCCCTGCATCTGCCATGTTCCCGGCACCCGGATATCATCCCAGTCTGAAGGGTCAAATTCATTCATATAGAAATATTCGGGGAAAATTAACGGATTTTTACTCCAGTAAAATTTCCATGTTCCGTTAAGTGACAGATAATAGGGTGATGCCTCCCAGTCACCTTTGATGGCCTGTTCAACAGATCCGAACGGAATATATGGTACATGCGGTGGTTCCTGGTTTTCTTCGACAAGAGATGGATTTTCAATGTATCTAACCAGATCTTCATACTGGTTATATTGTGCATGGATGGCTGGATAAATGAATCCAATGATTAATGAAATTATAATTAACGTTCTCATATTCTGTTAGATAAATTTTATATTTTTTGATTTATGTATTTCTATTTATTAGTTCTCTCAGATTGCCGCACATGAAAGCGCAGATTTCCGCTGATATTGAAATAACGTCTTTTATTATTTCGCAAATCTGCGTTTTAAATCTGCGAATATCTGAGAGAAGTCTTTTATTACTTTGAACAAACTACAATAGGATATGAGTGTGTGTGATTAATTATTAAGGTTAACGTGTTGTGCAATTAAATAGACGATATTAATAATTAGGAATTTGTAGAGTCCCGAGTACTCGGGACGCGGCTCTACAAAAATATTCTATAATTCAATCACTTAGTTCTTTCAATCGCACAACACGTTAAGGTTATACTGAAAACCAATAATTAAACTTGACAAGAAATATATTGCCCGGATAAATCTTAAATAAATTTGAAAAGCTCTTCCCAACACTTACATCCGAAACACTCTCAAATCCTGTGCGGTTGTGAGCCCATACGAAATATAAGTTTGAGCCCGGTTTAAATTCCCATCTAACCACAAAATTTGACCGGAATTGCATAAAGTTAAAATCAGGATTATTAAAACTATAATCCGGCAGGTCATCCTGGTTTTCATCCACATAATATTTCCTTTCATCCGGATTATATAAGATCTGATCTTCAGGGTAATGATAACAACGATCGGCAAGATCATTTGCTTTTGGTGAAGCAACTTTCTTAAATCCGGAGTAACTGCCTGTTGATATAAACGGACTGCCATAATACCTGATTGACAGATCAGGTGTAATATAATAATCCAATCTTAAAGTGATACCAAAGGTCTGCTGGTCAAGATGACCTATAAGGTAATACTTTTCATTCCCCGAACGAACATTTGTTACATACTGATAATTATCAAATTTATACAGATGATAGGTATTGATGTTAATCTGAAGGGCACTGCTTATCCTGTAATCCAAGGCTGGTGTCAGGTTAATATACCATGAATAATCATCATATGATTGATGCGACAGATTGAAACTGAAGCTTAATTTCTTACGTGTATCTGATGAAAATCCAAACGTTGATTTCCAGTTTCCCGGCAACTTAAATGATGGCCCGCCTCTCAGTAAACGAGTATCCAGGGTAGTAGAAACCCGGTTTATTCCAGCATTGATATTCCAATAGTTATGAAAACGGGATCTATATTGTGTTCCAATGGATGAATACAGATACTCTCCGCCAAAATTCCAGGCATTTTCCTGGTCAATATATATTGAATAATTTAAGAACCACTTATTCGGATCAATGACATTATACCCCAGACGCGATTTTTGAGTAAGGATATCGGCCATTTTGAGAAAACCAATATCGTTTAGCTCCAGTCCCGGAGATCGCCAGTTGAAACTTTCACTGAACCGTAACCGGCCATTACCTCCCCTGCCAGCTTCAATTTTTCCTCCATGACCTGTCAGTGTATTTGTGGTTGTATCCATGGGTAAGTAATCCGCATCAGGACGCTGGTAATAGTGAACCGGATTCATCTGCAGGTTCATAATCGATTCACCGGATCCTTGTATCTGACTATAAATGGTTTTCAAATCAAGATAATAGGTTCGTTCTTTCCAGTAATTTTCAAGGTCAAATCCGCCACTGTAAGCAGACCGGCATAAACAGTCCAGATAAGGTTGAGAAAGATACCGGTTCGATGAAGTGAAGATGCCTCCAATAACGGTATTTCCCTGACGGAAATCCTGCTGAATCCTGGTTACCAGATAATTTGTTAAAGGTTCCACTATTTGTTCCCGGGTTTCTTCACCATCTGATATTTCAGCTTTCTCGTTAGCAGTAATGCTTTCCACCACACCAATTGAGAGTCCTTTCTCTGTTTTTCCGGTGACCTTCAGGGCACTTATAATGGTTGTCTGATCGGGTATAGACACATATTCACCCGGACTGGTTTCGGGATTCCTGCCTGGAACCTGGCCTATCCGGCGGGTATAAAAAACCTTATCCTTATCGAGATCATAATTTAGAATAGAAGTTCCTTCAAGGAAAAAGGGTCTTTTCTCGTTATAAAATACTTCAAAAGCTGTCAGGTTCATAACTGAAGGGTCTGCTTCTACCTGGCCAAAATCCGGATTTACTGTAAAATCAAGGGTTATATTTGTAGCAAGACCGATTTTGCCATCCAGTCCGACACCATAACCAAATTTTCT
>CAZGOR010000265.1:0-5945 GCA_964527875.1 uncultured Bacteroides sp.
GTAAGTACAACGAAGAAACCCCTTTCATCACACAGGACGGCAAAACACTATATTTCAGTTCATACGGGCATTACAATATGGGAGGATATGATGTCCTTTACTCCACCCTTCTTGATGACAATACCTGGGCGACTCCAATCAATGCAGGATTTCCGATCAATACCACTGATGATGATGTTTTTTTCAATCCTGTTCAGAACGGGAATTATGCATATTTCCCAAGATTCATCGAAGAAGGGTATGGCCGCACAGATATTTATAAACTGGAGATCTATTCCAGTTCACATCCGCGAAAATTCAGGATAAAGGGTTTGGCCAGTTTGCCCGCTAATCTGATAATCACCAAGCCTATAACTGTAAAAGTTATTGAAAAAAATTCCCGGGATACCATAGCTGTGACAAACGCCCATACGGAAACCGGTGAATTTACATTCGAGGCTCCATCAGGCCAGTATGAACTGCTTATTGAAGGGGAAGAGATTGAAACAACCACATCAACCCTTATTCTCCCGGAATATTATACCGATCGTCAGATCGAGATAGATAAAGAAATCCCTCTGACCATTTCTGAAGAACTGAAAGAGATCATCACACCTCAGATTCTGGACAAGATCAAATTATCGGATACATTGATCTTCGTCGATAGTGATATGCCAGTCGATATCCGGATGAACCTTGAAAAGGACGCTGACCTTTATATCAATGTATACATGGATACTTCATACCTTAGAACGGATTCATCCCACATTGACAGACAAAGATTTACATATTCTTACACTCCTCAGCCAGGGAAAAACATACTCAAACTGAAACTTGTGGATAAGGACAGTAATCTCAGCTTTGAGGAAGTAGCCATTATCTACACACCACCTGAGACAACACAAATTACTGAACCTGTTAAAATTGATACAATCAGTACTACTCCTGTAAAAGAACCTGTAAAAGAAATTCCTGATGAAAATCTTCAGGAATTACTTGATGAACTGAAAATCATTGCGGATGGAGAGTTAAAAACAGTTCTTGATGAGCTTGACCTGTCAAAAACAGGCATCACTTCAGAAAAAGATCTGATGCAGTACCTCAAAGAAAAGTCAAAGTCCATGGATTATTCAAGCCAGGATATATATGATCTTCATCTTAAACAGCTTCAGTCTAAATATATCCAATCATATATTGATCAGCTTGCTGGACTATCTGAAGATGAAAGCATTAAAAACATGCTGTTAGATATTGACCCGGCAACGGAAAATATTACCAGCCTCCAGGGATTATACAATCACATGGTGGACAATGCCGGTGAAAATACCTACAGGATGGAAGATGTCAACCAGCTGTTTTCAATCCTTTCACAAAGAACTGAGTTAATGAAACTGATCGGGGAGTTGACAGAAATTGCCAGTGGAAACCTCAGGCATGTCCTTGAATATCTTGATCCGGATCAGGAAAATCTTATATACCCTGTCAATCTGATGGATTATCTTCTTGCAAACGCGGAAAAATTTGACTATAGTGAAGCGGATGCCCTGACTTTATTGTTTAACTATCTTGAAGACAAAGACCTGGATGAAATAATGAAAATATTAATTGGCACATCAAGTGGTGCTTTACAGGACTATCTTATTACCTTAAACCTGGATGCAAACAATATCTCTGATATCGCCAGCCTGTATAATTGGCTTCTTAATCAGGCCAGATATCATGGTTTTACCGAGTCAGATGTGATCGATCTTTTTCTTAATCTTTTAAATATCATCGATAATCAGGAACTCATTAAGAAGGTTGAACCTCCTCCACCTCCCCCACCCCCCACGGTCAAGATCAGAAAAGTTCCGGTCCTTGTTTATTTGCTCGCCGGAGCAGGTTTGCTGATCATTATTTTCATTTTCTTTTGGCGTAGAAAAAAGAAAAATAAAAAACAGGAAGAAACTTGATTTTTTCATTGAAACACAAAACCTGATACTCCCTTACCACACAATCCGGCAACCTGTACTCCCCGAAAACCCGGAGAATCCCCATGCTCTATGTTCCATGCTCCATGCTCCATGCAAAATATTTTTTCTTTTCTTCCAATTAAATTACTAAATTTGCTTTACCACCATTTTAAGATTCTAGATCAATGAAAAAAATCCTTACCTTTTTTCTATTAAGTTTCCTCACCATAACATTTACCTATTCACAGCAATATGTGGAAATTTTGCGTGATGTATTCCTGGATGCAGAATTTTTTGTTCTTGAGGAATCTTATGTTGACGCTTTGCTGGAATATCAGAAACTGTATAACAGAGGTTATGAAAATAATGCAAACATCAATTACAGGATTGGAATCTGTTATTTAAATATTCCGGGTGAAAAAGAAAAATCCATTCCATACCTGGAAAAAGCTGTTAAGGATGTCACTTCAAAATATAAGGAAGGGATTTTTAATGAAACCCGGGCTCCCTATGACAGCTGGCTTTATCTGGGCAATGCCTATCGTGTTAACAATGAGCTTGACAAAGCCTGTCTGGCATATCAGAAGTATAAAGAGCTCCTGGATGATAATAAATCAGAAATGGTAAAATATGCCGATCAGCAGATCACTGCATGCAATAATGCAAAAGCAGCCCAGGAAAATCCTGTATATTATATTAAGGAGAACCTGGGCGAAACGATTAATACGGAATATAGTGATTTCAATCCCATTCTTTCCGCTGATGAAAAAGTTATGGTATACATGACTTCCCTGAAATTTTATGATGCAATCAAATGTGCCAGGAAAGTAAATGGCCAATGGACTGAACCTGTCAATATCACTCCTGAAATACAATCTGATGGAAATCAATATGCTAACTACCTGTCAAAAGACGGTACTGAATTGTATCTGAATGTGGAAGATAATTTTAACAGCGATATCTATTATTCTTCATATAAGAATGAAAGGTGGAATAAATCAAAACCATTGAATAAAAATATCAATACCAGGTTCTGGGAATCACATGCATCCGTTTCATCTGACGGTGAATACCTGTACTTTGCCAGCAACAAAAGAGGCGGATTTGGCGGCATGGATATTTATGTATCCAAAAAAGATGAATTCGGAGAATGGGGCGAGCCCGTCAATCTCGGTCCTGGTATTAACACGGAACTGAACGAAGACCACCCTTTCCTTTCACAGGATGGTAATGTTTTATATTTCGTATCACAGGGACATTATAATATCGGCGGATATGATATTTTCTTTTCCGAGCAAATAAGAAATGGTACCTGGAGAAAGCCCATCAATCTCGGATATCCGATCAATACAACAGATGATGACCTTTTTTTCTATCCGCTTGGTAATGGCAAATACGGATACCAGTCATTGTTCGCAGAAGACAGTCATGGAAGCAGGGATATTTACAGGTTCCAGCTTTTTGAAAGTAAAGAAGAATACCTGGCTGCTACCAGTAAAATTACAGAAGAAGTCGTTGAGGAAGTGGTGGAAGAGGTAGAAGAGGCTGTTGAAGAAGTTGAAGAGGTTATACCGGAACCGGAAGCTAAAATTGTCGTAATAAAGGCTATATTCTTTAAGTTTGATGATTACTCGCTGACCAGCCAGGCAAAATCCAAACTCGAAAACCTGGCCGATATCATGAAAACTTTTACAGAATTGCATATCCTTGCCAGCGGACATACAGATGCAATAGGGCCTGACAGCTATAATATAATCCTTTCAAAAAGACGGGCAAACAGTGCTGTTGAGTATCTTAAATCCAAAGATATTGCATCCGACCGACTGCAAATCAAAGCACTGGGAGAAACAGATCATGTTGCTATCAACAGTAATCCCGATGGCTCAGACAATCCTGAAGGCCGGAAATTTAACCGCAGAGTAGAATTTCAGGTGATCAAACCAGATCTTCCAAATGTAAAGGTTGAACCTGTCCCTGTACCGGATAATCTGAAGATAAAATAAGTCAAGTTAAAAGAGTTCTCGCGAATATCTGCGAGAAGCCTTTTAATGCTTTTTAACCGATTCCTATCCATTCTTTCTATGTTATGACTCATCCCCGTAATTTTTATCCCCGTGCAACGTTTTAAAATCTTTCCGGTCTGAATAAATACTCAGACCAATATACCTGTATTGATTACTTAGTTGTCACAATCGCATGACAGGTCTGAATTAAATAATTTTTTATCTTTATATGTTCTATTAATCAGGAATGAAAAAGATATTTGCGGGATTAATATTGTTTTTGCTGGCTGTCCACCATTTGCCAGCCCAGGAGACCACTGATCCAGAAGAACTTTTCTCGGATGGAGAATTTTTCTTTGCGATCGAGGAATACCAAGAAGCGCTGTTCAATTATCTTCAACTATTACAACAATTCCCTGATAATGCAAATTTTAACTTTAAAGTAGGGATGACTTACCTGCAAATCCCGGGGCAGGAACATCTGGCGATACCCTACCTTGAGAAAGCAACCGGGCAAACCACCATTAAGTATAAGAAACGATCCTTTGAAGAAGAAAATGCACCACATTATGCATATTTTTATCTTGGCAATGCTTACCGCATCAATAACCAGCTGGAGAAAGCACTTGAAACTTATCAGGAATTCATGGATTCAAAAAACTTTGAAGGCAATTACAATTTGAATATTGTTGAAACCGAAGTACAAGCATGCGAAAGAGCCAAGATCATCCAGGATGTTCCTGTTGATATCCGGCAAACAAAACTTCCTCCTCCTGTTAATGGAACAACTGACAACTCTAATGCTGTTGTTTCAGGTGATGGGAATACCATGGCCTTTGTTACCCAGTTAAGATTCTATGATGCTATCCACCTGGCAAAAAAAATAAATGGAAAGTGGTCTGAACCTGTGTTACTGAATCCACAGGTTGTGTCAGACGGGGACTTATATCCAACATCCCTGAATCATGACGGAACCGAATTATACATGGTTAAAAGGAGTGAATCAAATGACGATATATATGTAAGCATTCTGGATGGTGAATTCTGGTCGAAAGCAATATCACTGAATGATAATATCAATACCCGTAATAATGAAACACATGCCAGCATTTCTGATGACGGGCAGACATTATATTTCACCAGTGACAGGCGTGGCGGATATGGTAAACTTGATATTTACAGATCACAACGACTCGGAAATAACGAATGGGGGATTGTCACCAATATAGGAGAAATGGTCAATACGGAAGAAGATGAAGAAACACCCTTCATTACAAATGATGGCACCCGTCTATTTTTCAGCTCCAAAGGGCACTTCAACATGGGAGGTTTTGATGTATTCTATTGTGACCTGCTTGATGATAACACCTGGAATGATGCCATCAATTTAGGGTATCCTATCAATACAACCGGCGATAATCTTTTCTATTTCCCGGTCGGAAATGGTGAACAAGCCTACTATGCAAAAAGAACTAAACAGGAACCTTTTGTCTCGGATATCTATTACATTGAAATCCTTGAAAGAGGTGCTACCGGGAAAGGATTTGTCACACCTGCACTCTTCCGGGATGATTTTGATCTGAAGATCATTGACCTGAATAAACAGGATACACTGATTATCCATTTCAACTATGATCTGAACCGTTTTTCAATCAAACAACCTCCTGGTGAATTTAAAACGATTATTGAAAAATAACTTACCGGTTAAACTTTTATTTTCTGTCCCCTATGATTCCCCTCGAAGGAAAAAATATTAAACTCAGGGCAATAGAACCATCTGACCTGGATGTTCTCTACCTCTGGGAGAACGACCCTGAGAACTGGTTTGTAAGTAATACATACGCTCCCTTTTCAAAACATATCCTCATGAAATTCATCGAGGAGGCTGGCCATGACATTTTTGAAACCCGCCAGATGAGGCTGATCATCATTTTAATATCACAGAGGGAAGGAAAAGATATTCCCGTGGGAGCCATTGACCTGTTCGATTTTGATCCTCATCATCTCAGGG
>CAZGOR010000266.1:0-5945 GCA_964527875.1 uncultured Bacteroides sp.
CAGAGGACCATATTAAAGATGTATATCATAACCCGAATGTATTAACGATCGAATCAGATAATTACATGACCAGTTTTGACTGGCGCAGTTCCCTTTACCCTGAGAACTGGTATCCCGGCTATAAAGACAGCCAGGGAAGATTTTTACATGATTTTTCATATGCCGGCTACCACAAAGGTGAAAAAGAGATCCCATATATCACCGATAATGTGGTGGATGTTACGCAAGCCCCTTACAATGCTGATAACACCGGGGCAGATGATGTCACCTCCATTATACAGCAGGCCCTTGATGATGCCGGTTCAGCAGGCGGAGGTGTTGTATATCTTCCCCCGGGCACTTACCGGATTAAAATCCTGGAAGCCTCAAATTATGGTCTGCATATAAAATACGACAGCACCATTCTACGTGGGGCAGGTCCGGATTCCACATTCCTGTTCCATGATGAAACATATATCCGGCAGAAAGAGATCATTCATGTGAGAAGCGAATGGTCAAACTGGTTTACTCCTGTTGGTAACATCACCGATATCACGGCCGATCTGACTGAACCAACCCGCATCATACCTGTCAGCTCGGTTTCAGGTTTCAATGTGGGAGATGATGTGATCCTCTCCTCCTCTCCCACAGAAGAGTGGATCGAAGAACACAGTATGGCCGGCATATGGACTGCCTCTGCCATCCAGGGAGTCGCTTTCATGCGCCGGATTGATTCAATTGATGAAGAAAGAAACCTCCTGATCATTGATATACCCACACGCTATTTTCTCAAAACCAGGGATAATGCCAAGGTGTACCACGCGAATAAACATATCACTGAATGCGGCATTGAGAATTTATCCATCGGGAACAAAGAAAATCCAAAAACAGGCTGGGATGAAGAATCATACAAAACAGAGGGAACAGGTGCGTATGATGTACATTATTCACATATGATCCTGTTAAAATATGCCCAAAACTGCTGGGTAAGAAATGTACATACATATAAACCAACGGTAAATACAGAAGATATCCATATTTTATCAAATTGCCTGTTATTGGATAAATGCCGCTGCATAACAGTAGATTCATGTTTTTTCCAGAAACCGCAATATGAAGGAGGAGGAGGGAACGGGTATATGTATACTTTGCAGTCAAACGATTGCCTGATCAAAAACAGCAGGGCAAACCACAGCCGGCATAATTACGATTTTAAATACCCCTTCAGTAATGGTAATGTGATTCATAACTGCCGTGGTGAAAATTCTAAATATTCGAGTGATTTTCATATGTTCCTGAGCATGTCTAACCTGTTTGATATATTCGTGGTGGATGGTGATTATCTTGAGTCCTGCTTCAGGCCATACGGAGGCAGTTCCATTCATGGCTATACTTCCACCCAATCTGTTTTTTATAATACAACCGGAGAGGCATATCACACCGGCAAAAATTATATTATTGAATCGAGGCAATTTGGCCGGGGATACGTCATCGGCACCTCGGGACCTGCCGATAAGGTCGTGATAGACCCAATGGCAGGTACCACCGGGGGGTATTCCTACAACACCTCACCCCGCGATTTTCTTGAAGGTGTTGGAGAAGGTGATCACCTGATGCCCCGGTCACTGTACCTCGACCAGCTCGACAGAAGATTAAACGATTCCCTTACTGTCCGGAACTTTGATATTGAAATTGTGGTGAGAGATGCGGAAACAAATGAAATTTTACCTGACTGTAATATCGACATATATGAAGAAAGTAAGGTTACCAATGAATCGGGTGTCGCTGCTTTTAAGAATATCCCTGAAAGTTTTATTCTGAGTATTGAAAAAGAATCTTATTATCCTCTTGAACAAAAACAAATCGTGATTTACAGTGATACCACAATATGCTTCTGTTTAAACTTAATCCGTGCAAACATTCTGTTCTCACTGAATGACAGTACCACTCCTGTCAATAATGCCCTTGTTATCATGAATGGCGATTCACTGCTAACCGATTCACTGGGTACCGCACTTTTCAGCCAGCTCCCCGTTTCGGAAACATACAGCTTTCTTATCATAAAGCAGGGTTATGACTATGAGGAGGGTGAGTTTTTTTTAGTCACGGACACTACCATTCAGGTTTCCATGCATGCATACCCTAAAAATATTGAGACACTTTCGTATGAAGATGATCTTAAATTCTGGCCAAACCCGGTCGATGATCATTTATTTTTTTTGGTCCCGGATATCAATACTGATAAAACAATTCGAATTACAGATATAACTGGAAACGAACTTCATCATCAAAAAGTAAATCATAGCCTGTTCAGCATTAATGTAAAGCATTATCCGCCGGGAGTTTATATATTGAATATGTTTTCAGGCGATGAGCAGATCACTCAAATATTTATAAAAGAATGAAATATGTCCGGTTAAAAACCGGACTAACTATCTCACACCCAACACAAACAATTACCAAGAACCAGGAACCAAATTTGTCCGGATAAACCGGACTTTCCTGTAACACTGCGGGTGAACAACTGCCGATTGGCAATCGGCAGGCAGGTTTGTGTTCCTTTGTGGTTAAATACATATGAACTCTAAAGGTACGGATCATTATCATGATTCTGTAATGAATCTTTTACGTTATTTATATTATGATGATATTGGATTTGTATTGAAATTCAGAATAAAAATTCTTTGTATCTTTTAAGCCATAATCCTTGAAGATTTGATTAAAATGAAAAAGCCGGTAATATCAAAGATTTACTTATTTTCACAACTGATTGCAGCAACTATGATATCATATGCACAGATAAATAATATCCCGGACAATATTCCAGACCGGGTCGATTCCTGGATCCTGTCAGAAAAACATACATATACTCCGGATAATCTGTTCGAATATATTGATGGAGGAGCTGAGCTCTATAAGTCATTTGGTTTTACAGTAACTTATTCAAGAAAATATATGTGTGAGAATCAACCGGACATCATACTCGATATATTCGAAATGAACAATCCTGAAGATGCTTTTGGAGTTTTTACATTTTCGGCAGAGCAGTATGATTTATCTTTTGGAGACGGGGCACAATATGGTGAAGGTTACCTTTTATTCTGGAAAAACCGTTTCTTTATATCAATCATGACACATCCGGCAACACCGGAATCTTCTGAAGCTGTAAAATCACTCGGAAGGACCCTGGAGTCTCTGATCAGAACTTCCGGATCACTTCCTCAAATAGTTCATTACATGCCTGAAGAAGGACTTGTTGAGGGGAGCATCAGGTATTTTCATCATCCTGCGTGGCTTAACACACACTATTTTATCTCCGATGAAAACATCTTTCTGATAGATGACCAGACAGAAGTTGCTCTTGCCAAATATGGCCACAGTAGTGATAAAAACATCCTTCTTGTTGTTTTATATCCCCGGGAAAAACTTGCAGAAGCCGGTTACCTGGAATTTAAAAAACACTATTTTAATGATCACCCGGAGACAGATTTTATCAGAATAGAAGATCATACCTATACAGGTTGCATTCGTAAAGGGAAACTTATTATTGCTGTTTTTAATGCATCTTCAGAAGATGAATCAGAACTGCTGGTAAACAAAGTCAAAGAATTGTATAAATAGCGTTCTTTATCAGATGAATACACATTGAATAATATTATTGAAATTCATCAAAATCTGGCTCAAAGTAATACGTTTTATGATGTTTGGCTGTGTTTAAAAAACAGCTAAAGTCTAATTAATTAGCCACAAGAATCGTAAATTATATTATAATGATATAATTGAAGGTATCATGAAATCAAAAGTTATTACACGACGAGAATTTTTGAAAGGAACATCAACTATTGCTGCTGGAGGAACCCTTTACCTGAGTATGCCTTTTGTTGTTCATGCTGGTAATGAAAAAAAATCAAGAGTCGTCCTGATCCGTAATAAAGATGTTCTGGATGATCGGAATAAAATTAATGAAAGAGCCCTTACGGAAATGCTGGATGAAGCTGTAACGACTCTGCTGAATATTAATAATCCGGTGAATGCCTGGAAAACACTGATCAGGCCGGAAGATATTGTAGGTATTAAAACCAATGTCTGGTCCTATCTGCCAACACCGCCGGAACTTGAGAAGTGGATTAAAAAACGCATCATGGATGCTGGTGTAAAGGAAAAAAATATTGGAATACGCGACAGATGGCTTCTCCGGGATAAGATTTTTACCAATGCCACAGCACTTGTCAATGTCAGACCCATGAGGACACATTACTGGTCCGGAGTGGGTAGTCTTCTTAAAAATTACATTATGTTTGTAAATAATCCAAGTGCATGGCATGGCGATACCTGTGCCGATCTGGCCAAACTGTGGGAATTACCAATAGTCAAGGAAAAAACACGTCTGAATATACTCGTTATGCTGACTCCGCTTTTTCATGGAACCGGGCCGCATCATTTTAATCCGAAATATATCTGGAAATATTACGGTTTGCTTGTTGGCCTCGATCCTGTTGCCGTTGATGCTACAGGTGTAAGGATTCTTCAGGCAAAACGCAATGAATACTTCGGTGAGAATACTCCCATTAATCCTCCTCCCCATCATATCGTATACGCCGAAACAAGACACGGCCTGGGTGTTGCTGATCCAGGCAAAATCGAACTGATTAAACTCGGATGGCAGGAAGATATTCTTATTTAATTAATCATCATGCATCGTATCAAAAGAGCAGCAAGTAAACTTATTCAGGCCTTACTTTTTTTAACTTTTGTTTCAGTCCTGCATGCACAAGATGCTTCAGTGTATACGCAGAGGCCCGATGATCCCGAAGCCTATTACTTCACCCCGGAAAATTATAATATCAGGGTTGATGGGAAAATGGATGTTTCCGATGCCCTTCAGGCAGCCATCAACCAGGTAAAAACTAAAAAGAATTTCGGGATCCTGTTCATCCCTGAAGGTAAGTACAGGATAAGCAAGACCATATATATACCGGGAGCAATTCGCCTCATCGGTTATGGTAAAAACCGCCCTGAAATTATTCTGGGAGAAAATACACCCGGATACCAGCTGGATGATGTGACCGACAGATCACGGGAAAAGTATATGATCTGGTTTACCGGCAGAATGGTTACTGAAGAGAGTAGTCCCAGGGATGCAGGGGCAGGTACTTTTTACAGTGCCCTTTCCAATATCAATCTCACAATAGAAGACGGCAATCCGATTGCCGTGGCCCTGCGTACCCACTATGCCCAGCATTGTTTCGTCAGTCATTCGATCATTAATATTGGCAGTGGCAGGGCTGGTATATCCGAGGTGGGAAACGAAATGGAGAACGTTAAATTCTACGGGGGTAATTACGGCATTACTACCGGACCCACTTCTCCAAGCTGGCCTATGATGATGATTGATACATATTTTGAAGGTCAGCGCAAGGCAGCACTGCAGACACACAATGCCGGAATTGCCATCGTGAACATGCATGTTAAAAATGTTTCCGTGGCAGTCGAAATAATGGAAAACCAAATTGACCGACTTTTCATGGAAAAATGTTTGTTTGAGAATGTGAAGGAAGCAGGGGTCGTTATAGGTATAACAAAAAGCCAGCTGACCCAGGTGAACCTGCTCAATATTGACTGCAGAGATGTCCCTGTCCTGGTAAAATTCCGCCAGAGCGGCGAAAAAATAGAGGTGGCTGAGAGGACTTACAAAGTAAGGGAATTCACCCATGGGATTGTCATGGAAGATCTGGCCTCCAATTCATCATTTCAAACCATAAGCAAAATCGAACCCTCTCAGCAGGTTCCCACCAAACTGGAAAGGGTCATTCCTGCTTTGCCACCCATGGAAACCTGGATTAACATCAGGGACCTTGGTGCAGCAGGCGACGGTGAAACAGACGATACCAAAATCTTCCAGGATGCAATCGCTGAACATCCGGCTATATATGTTCCCCAAGGATGGTATCGTTTTACCGAAACCC
>CAZGOR010000267.1:0-5917 GCA_964527875.1 uncultured Bacteroides sp.
CGGAATTTGTGCCGGATCAAAAACCGTTTCGATTTTGAACTGGTTATGGTTACAAACCAGGATGGTCTCGGTACGGATGCCTATCCGGAAGAAGTATTTGAACGTATCCAATCGAAAATCTTGCAGGCGTTCAAAAATGAAGGAGTGGAATTTGACAAAATATTTATTGACAGATCCTGGCCTGAGGAAAATCTTCCGACCAGGAAACCTGGGATTGCCATGTTGAGTGATTATCTCAAAGAAGGTTATGATCTGTCCAATTCATATGTAATTGGGGATCGCCTCACCGATATTGAAATGGCGAAAAACCTTGGTACAAAGGGGATCCTGATCGGTCCTGACTACCGGCATCAGGAAATTCGATCGGCCCCACTGGAGGAAAATTGTGTTCTGATCGCGGAGAATTGGGATCAGATTTATGATTACCTCCTGAGAATGGAACGGTTTGCTACGGTACAAAGAATAACCGGGGAAACAAATATCAGTATTACATTAGCCCTGGATGGAACAGGCAGGTCTCAGATAACCACCGGCGTGGCCTTTCTGGACCATATGTTGGAACAGCTTTCTAAACATAGCAAATGTGATATAACTCTTACAGCTACCGGAGATCTTCAGGTTGATGAACATCATACAATTGAGGATACTGCCCTGGCGCTGGGTGAGGCTTTTTGGAAAGCCCTGGGAGATAAAAGAGGTATTGAGCGTTTTGGATATACAGTACCTATGGATGATTCACTGGCATCAGTGGCAATCGATTTTGGCGGAAGGAACTGGCTTGAATGGGATGTAACGTTCAACCGTGAAAAAATAGGAGATTTTCCAACGGAAATGTTTAAACATTTTTTTAAGTCATTCACAGACGGGGCACAGTGTAATCTGCATATTCAAGCCAAAGGAGAAAATGAACATCATAAGATTGAATCTGTGTTTAAAGCTGTGGCTAAAGCTATTGCTATGGCCGTCAGGCAGGATAAACATAGTATAGATATTCCTTCGACTAAGGGGATTATTTAATATATCATCATAATAAATCAATTAACTTTAGAATATATAAGATTTTTTAAACACTAAGGAATACAAAGGATTGCACAAAGTTACACGAAGGAGTCTGTTTTTAAACCTTTGATTTCCTTTGTGACAACCTTTGCGTACCTTGATGGTTAAATGGTATAGGTGTAATGCAGTGAACTTAAGAATGAAAATCGCAATCATAAAATATAATGCAGGTAATATCCGTTCTGTTGATTTTGCGATACGCCGGCTTGGCTATGATCCTGTCATCACGGGCGACCATGAAGTTATTAAATATGCTGATAAGGTTATTTTTCCCGGTGTGGGTGAGGCCGGATCAACGATGAAGTATCTCAGGGAAAATGGATTGGATGCACTGATCAGGGATCTTCAGCAACCTGTTTTTGGTATATGTCTGGGATTGCAACTGTTATGTACCTTTTCAGAAGAAGGAAATACTGAATGTATAGGAATTTTTAATGAAACTGTAAAAAGGTTTGATGCAGTGGATAAAATACCACATATGGGATGGAATACGATTGAAAACGTTCAGGGGAGCATTCTTTCCGGAGATCTGAATGATCAATATGTCTATTTTGTTCATGGTTATTACGTTCCTGATTGTAAATTCACGGTCGCTGTAACGGATTATATTCTGCCATTCAGTTCGGCACTTGAAAAGGATAATTTTTTTGCTACCCAGTTTCATCCCGAAAAGAGTGGCAGTATTGGTGAAAAGATCCTTAAAGATTTTTTGGAATTATGATAGAAATTATTCCAGCTATAGATATTATTGATGGTCGTTGTGTAAGACTGAGCAAAGGTGATTTTACCAGGCAGACCATTTATTATGATGATCCGCTTGAGATTGCCCTGATATTCCGTGATCATGGACTAAAACGTCTCCATCTGGTAGATCTCGACGGTGCAAGAAGTGGCAGGATCATAAATCACCGGATTCTGGAAAAGATATCAAAAAAAACAGGCATGATCATTGATTTCGGTGGGGGATTGAAGCAGGACACAGATGTTGAAATTGCCTTTCGCTCAGGAGCTGCCATGATCACAGCCGGAACAATAGCTGTCAGGAATCCTGTAACGGTAAAAAGATGGCTTCGGAAGTACGGCCCGGAAAAAATTATCCTCGGAGCTGATTATAGTAATGGTAAAATCGCTGTGAACGCATGGAGAGATCCTACCAGGCATGATATTTTTCAGTTTATAAGTCAATATAAAATAGCAGGGATCCGGAATGTGATTTGTACCGATATCAGCCGGGATGGAATGATGCAGGGTCCTTCGATTGATTATTATAAAAAATTAAGAGATTGGTTTGGAGATATAGGATTAATTGCAAGTGGCGGTATTACAACACCTTCAGATATTGATGAGCTTGACCGTCTTGGGATGGATGGGGCCATTATTGGCAAGGCAATTTATGAGCAAACCATAACATTTGATGATCTTAAAAAGTATCTGACATAATGCTGGCAAAAAGAATCATACCGTGTCTCGATATTCGAGATGGGCATACAGTGAAAGGGATTAATTTTTTGAATATCAGAGAAGTAGGTGATCCAGTTGAAATGGGTGCAGTATACGCACAAGAAGGAGCAGATGAATTGGTCTATCTTGATATCACCGCTACTCATGAAAAAAGAAAATTGTTCACCGATCTTGTTCAAAGGATTGCCGGGCATTTAAATATTCCATTTACTATAGGTGGCGGAATCAATACCATTAAAGATGTGGATCCTTTGCTGGATGCAGGAGCTGATAAAATTACCATTAATTCTGCTGCAATACGTGATCCCCGCCTGATTACTGCCATTGCAAAAGCATACGGGAGTCAGTTCGTTGTTGTAGCTATTGATGCTAAAAACATTAATGATGATTGGTTTGTTTATGTGAATGGCGGAAGAATTAGGACTGAGAGGAGATTATTTGAATGGGCCAGAGAGGCAGAAGAAAGAGGTGCCGGCGAGATTCTGTTCACCTCGATGAACCATGACGGAACTAAAAATGGCTATGCCTGTGATGCTACTGCCATATTATCTGAAAACCTTGGAATTCCGGTTATCGCATCCGGTGGTGCAGGAGTGATGGAACATTTCAGGGACGTATTTACACGGGGTAAAGCTGATGCAGCACTGGCTGCCTCAATATTCCATTTCAGAGAGATTGGGATAGGGGAGTTGAAGGAATATCTGAGCAGGGAGAATATACCGGTGCGATTGTGAGGAGGAATAGAATAACGGTTGATAGAAACTAAATTGCAGTTGTATTAATGACAGGAGGAATGGAATAGTTTTCAAGACTATATCTAAATATTTGTGATCGGAAATGTAATTTCTTTCAAACTGACAAAATTTTTGATGGCAACAAATCCCAGGGAGATTCCTCCTCGCTTTGCTCATCGGAATGACTTGGAATTTTCGAAGATGATAAATATTAACAGAAATAAATTAATATGAAGCCGAATTTTAACAAACTGAATGGTCTCATCCCGGCGGTTATCCAGGATGACCGTACCGATATGGTACTAATGCTTGGTTTTATGAATGAAGAAGCATATGAGAAGACCGTAAAGGAAGGTATGGTAACATTCTATTCAAGGACGAAGGAACGACTATGGACAAAAGGAGAGACAAGCAAAAATCATCTCCAAGTTACTGATATCCAATTGGATTGCGATAAAGATACGCTTTTGATAAGGGTAATCCCGAAAGGTCCTGTATGTCACACAGGTACAATCAGCTGCTTTGGTAATGAACATCCCGGTAAATATTCCTTTCTTCCTGAGTTGGAGGATATCCTTTACAGCCGTAAAAAAAAGAAGCCTGAAGGTTCCTATACAGCACGGCTCTTTGAGAAGGGAACCAGTGCCATAGCACAAAAGCTGGGTGAAGAGGCAGTTGAATTAATCATAGAATCAAAGGAAAATGATGATAACAGGTTCCTGAATGAATCAGCCGACTTACTTTTTCATTTTATGCTATTACTTACCGACAGGGGATATAGGATGGAAGATGTGGTTAAAGTATTGAAAAAGAGGCATTAGCTTCATAAACCAATCAAGTAATTAAATTAGGAGATGTGCCATAACTGAAATTCTTTACAAAAATCCAATTTTCATCATAAAATATTTTATTTCAGTACATTTCAACTAAACAGTACTACTTAACAAAATACTAATTTGTAGTTGCTTTATAGATATTTTTTAAATACCCAGTAAGTTCAGTAATCTCCATCCCTTCAGTAAAATAGCTATAAGGATTTCCTATGTAGTTTGTTCACTAATATTTTCAAATTCAATACCTACTTTTCTCGTAACATATTTAATTTCTTTCAAATAATCACCATAGCAGGTCATCCAATGGAATCCACGCATATCTGTCAGTAGTTTTTTCCAATCACCCTCGATGGAACAGTCAAATTGTGAACGACAAATGTCATAAAACGGATGGTCTATAATTTTTCCACGGAATCCAACCCATTTTTTTGAGGCAAAGTCGGGAATTATATTTGTAATAACCTGATCCTTTTGGAATTGTACCTTTGGTGCAGCTCCATAATCCGATTCACAATGTGTGTAAATATGGGTTGGCTCGGGCTTATGCCCATTCATCATCCTTGGAGCTGAACAATGCGCACATGTTGTTACTCCATCATGAGGGAAGCAAGGATCGTTTAAAAAGACTGGTTTACCTGATATATGACGTAATAAAATTCCTGATGGGATAACAACAAAATCAGACTCACAAAAAGCCATTCTTCCATCGTCGTTAACCAAACTGAAAGGTAGGCAAGCAGTTGTCTGTGCTATTTTCCCAATACTCATGCACCCACGCACTGTAACGGCTTGTGCATTATATTCCTTCATGAGATCATAAAATACATCTCTCATAACAAATGCTTTTTCAATATATTTCTTATCGGTATTTACAGACAGTATTCCTTCCTGTGACAAATATTGATAAGCAGCTTCTCTGGCCATCTTCATATCTGATTCACTTTTATATTTTAGATTGATCCTTTTTTCTGCCTCATCAAGGCTTACAACTTTTACATTCAAATTCCATTTTTCCTTGACAATTTTTTGTACTTCCTCTGGATTAGATCCCCATGCACCTGTTCCATTAATGGATACTATTGTTGTATTTTGTATATTATACAGTCCAAAAAGAGCACGTAACCGCCACAGTACTTCATTGTAGTCATCCACGACGATGTCATCAATATGAAGATTCTTATGAGTATATTCATCAGAAGCATTTCTCAAGAGTTTTGGATGAGCAATTTCATACCAAAGGTATATTGGCCCTGATTTATGTCTGAGAAACATTACAACTGGTTTCCCTGCATTTGTAAGCATATTAAGCCTGTTTGAATTATACATTCTCGTACCAGCTGTACCAGCGGCATAAATTAGTATTACATCACATTCAGTATTTTTGGCTATTTCTGCTTTCTCATCCGTATTGACTTCCATAAGTGGTAAAAATTGCATTGGGAAGTCAGTTTGATAGTTTAACTTTTTTAGTTCGTTGGTTATCCTGACTTTTTCTTCCATAACATCTTCCATAGTATGCAGACCTCCCCATTCACGCCAGGAAAGAGCTTCTTTTCGTTCTAAAAGGTTATATACAAGAACTGGTGCTACGCGTATTGGCTTACCAATTTTAAGCATTATATCGGATCGGAATGAAGGTGATGTATCCAGCCCTGATGTGTCTTTTGTTTTTTTGTTTTCCGCGGCAGGAAAAAAGGAAAATGCACTAGCCCAAGCTGTCGCGCCAAGATTAAACATAAAGTTTCTTCTTTTCATATTTATTGTTTTTAAATTGGTAAAAAATTAATTTCATTGGAGGCTGTCTAAAAAGTCTATTAAAACATTTAACCA
>CAZGOR010000268.1:0-5911 GCA_964527875.1 uncultured Bacteroides sp.
AAGAGTTGACTGCATCTTCATCCATAAAAAGCCTCTCCTCCATTGCGGTCTGATTAAAAACATCCCCCTTTTCAATACCGAGATACTCAGATAGATATTCGGATGGATAAACCGTGTTCCCCACCCATGTTATGTTTCTGATGAAATATTTGTCACCTTCTTCCAGAAACAGGGTCAGCTTGATCCTGTCCTCAGAAAGAATGGTAACAGAATCTCTGAGCAGCTTGGCATCCCTGTATCCATTTTCATTATAAAAGTCGATGAGTTTATTTTTATCTTCTTTATATTCTTTCTGTACAAGCTTGGAAGGTTTGAAGAAATTTATGTTCCGTTCTTTGGTATTTTTCATAACCCTTTGCAGCCTCCTGTCGGTATAAACCTTATTCCCGATAAATTCAATATCCTCTATCCTTACCCTGTTGTTCTTATCAACATTGATCGTAATATGGGCACCATTGCCAGCGGCAGTGTCTTTTTCCTGGATAATTTCCACTTCAGTGTTATAAAAACCTTTTTCAATGAAATGATCTTTGATGATCCGTTTCGTATTATTCAGGATATCTGTTGTTATCTGACTGCCATTCCGGAGGTTTAATTTTTCAGTCAGGTCCTGTGTTTCTGTCTTTTTCAGGCCGTTTATCTCAAGGTTTGTAAGTCTCGGATGTTCCCGGAGGTATATTTCGAGATATATCTTACCCGATTCAATTTTTGTAGCTGTTATCTTGACATCTGAAAACAATCCCTGCGACCAGAATTTATTGATCACATCGGTAATATCATCTCCCGGGACGGTGATCTTATCCCCGACCTTTAAACCCGAAAGACTGATCAGGACCATAGGTTGCAGGAATTCTACACCAGCGATGGTGATATCGGCTATTTCATACTCCCTTGGGTTTGAATAGTTAATAACCGGCAGGGTATCATAGTTGATTTCCTGTGCAGACAGGTTGTTACCTGTTACCAGATAAACCGCTAAGATCAGGAAGCTATATTGTACAAATTTTCCGGTCAATGTATAGTTCATGGTATTACCTGTTCACTGATCATTCCAAACCGTCTCTCTCTTTTCTGGAAACTGCATATCGCCTTATAAAGGTCTTCTTTTGTGTAATCGGGCCAAAGTGTTTCTGTGAAATACAATTCAGTATATGCAATCTGCCAGAGCAGGAAGTTACTGATCCTGTATTCCCCGCTGGTCCTGATGAGTAATTCAGGATCAGGAATATTATGTGTTTTAAGGTATGAGGTAAAGAACTTGTCTGTTATCTCTTCCGGTTTTACATTACCCTTTTTTATCTGTTTTGCAATATTTCGAACTGCCTCAAGTATTTCCCAGCGGCCACTATAGCTGAGTGCCAGGATAAGTGTGAGCCCGGTATTTCCGGAAGTAATTTCAATCGATTTCCTGATATTCCGGACAACCTTATCGGGCAGAATCTCCAGTTCACCCATAACGAGTAACCTGATATTATTTTTAATAAGTGTCTGTGTTTCTTCCTGCAGTGTTTTGACAAGCAGAGACATCAATGCTTCAATTTCTTTCTTTGGACGGTTCCAGTTTTCTTTTGAGAATGTATAGAGTGTAAGATATCTGATACCCAGCTCTGCAGCTGCTTCGGTTGTTTCCCGGACAGCTTTCACGGCATGCTGGTGTCCGAAAATACGATCATTCCCCCTGCGTTTAGCCCATCGCCCGTTTCCATCCATAATGATGGCTATATGCGCGGGAAGCTTATCCTTTATTATTTTATCCTTCAACGATGTACTCATCATCAATAATTATTGATTTGATCATATGCCGGGCATTCGGACAGATATCTTAAAAATTTATAGGTTACAAATATACCAACTATTGAATACCAATCATTATTGTGATAGAAAGTTGTATATTCCGGCCCGTGATTTTCTATTCCATCAAGCCGGTCATTGAATGTTTTCCTGAATGTCCATTCGATACCTGCACTGACCCTTCTGCTCACATTAAGCTTAAAGCCTGCTCCCCAGGTCAACACAAGAGATGTCACTCCCCTGGCCTCGGGTGAAAAAACAAGATTATAACCAATTCCGCCAGTCATGTAAGGGCTGTAGTTATCATTTCTTTTCGTTGGCCTGTATTCCAAAAAATTAAATTCAGTATTCAGGGCAATATCCAGGAAAGATGTGTTAAAGCTCATTCCTCTGCTCTGCTGAAGATCATTATCAAAATCCATATCATCTCCCCTGATGCTGCTGTACAAAGTATGAAACCGGATTGCATTTCTCGGGTTGAAATTATGCCTGTACATCGCTCCAAATGCAGGTGATGGCTTATACAGGTGTTTTGTCATATTAATATCACCCATATAATATGAAATACCCGAGTAAATCCCGACATCGCCATTCCTCTGGGACCATGTAAAACCAAAAGTGAAGGAAAGAATAAATGTGAGAAGGATGCTTCTCATGTAATTATAAGAATGATGAAGCCCGTTGTCTTCCGATAATCGGGAGACTCGTTCGTGATGTCTTGAGCCGGTAAATCGCATTGAAGACTGCAAAATAGTATACATCATTAGCTTTAGAATACTGAGAGGTATAACCATCAAGATAATCCGTTGTGGTAATCCTACCTCCAAATTCCAGACCAATCGACAAGTTAGCGCTAAAAACATATTTTACGCCAACCCCGAGCGGAAATGCCAGTCCCGCTTTCGAATGGTCCGAATCATATCTGTCAACAAAATCTTTTTTAGCCTTTGGCCAGGCCATGACTGCCCCGATTCCGGCAAAGCCGTAAACATTAAACTGGGAATAATTATTAATCATCCCCTGCTTGTTAAACATAGCCGTCGTCCTGTACTTCTGCTCTTCTGAAATAATCGAGAATTCAATTTGAGCAGAAGGTTCAAATATTTTTGTTGTAAACGCAAAATTTCGTTCATTATTTTTCGATCCTTCATCATCACCTGCCAGCAGCCCAAAAACAAAATTGGCCTTTACAGCTATGTTTTGTCTGATCTTATACCTGGCACCCAGATAAAAAGAGGGCCTTGTATTAAATAATTCAATATCTTTCAGTCCAAACAGGTTATTTTCATCCGCTGCTCCCCCTATATCCCCGAAATAGTGGGCTGTGCCAATACCCGCAATAGCTTCATATCTTCTGAGCTTCCACTTTTGTGCATCCATGGCTGACACGGCAAATACCAATCCCAGCACAAGAATGATAATTTTACTGAAACGCATGATCAGACTGTGTTATTTACAAAAGTAAAAAAATAAAGAATTAATCGCTAATATAGTAATAATAAAATAGTTTCCATCAGGATAGAAATAAGATTGAATCAGTTTTCTCAGGGTCTCAATGGTTGCAGGGTAAGAAGGCTAAGGCTGAGGCTAAGGGAATTGGTGGTTCAGGGTGTGGGTATGGAAGTTAGCAATTGTTACAATTGTCGCAGTGTCTTTAGAATTGATATCATTTCACAAGTGCAAACGAAGTGAAATGTCCTAGCCGAACTCCTGCCAGCCGGCAGGCTGGAATCCCGATTTATCGGGATTCCTACTCCTTAATTCTCCCTCCACCTCTCAATCTCCCCTTCTCCCCTATGCGCTTTCTCCCTTTCTTCTTAAAAATCACCGTATTCTTTTAAACTCCTGATTCGTTTTTTGAATAAACTCCAGGATTTTATCCCTGCCTGTTTTTTTCAATACCGATGTTTTAAAAATCCGGGGTAAACTGATCCAGGATTGCAGGAGTAAGGATTCATATTTTTTTTTGTTCTGGTCGAACTGACTTGCAGATATCTTATCTGTCTTTGTGAAGGCCAGCACAAAAGGTATTTCATTCATTCCCAGCCAGGTAATAAACTGTACATCTATTTTTTGAGGTTCAAGCCTTGAATCAAGCAGCACAAAGAGACAGGCAAGTCTTTCTCTTTTAAGGACATAATCTGAAATGATTTGTATTAATTCTCTTTTTTTTGTCCTGCCTGTTTTTACAAAGCCATATCCAGGGAGATCCACTAAATACCAATCATCATTTATCAGAAAATGATTGATAAGTTGTGTTTTACCTGGTGTGGACGATGTATGTGCAAGCTTTTTGCGATTTGTGAGATAATTGATCAGTGATGATTTACCCACATTCGACCTTCCTGTAAAGGCATATTCCGGCAGTTCTGTTACGGGACAATCCCGCACATCAGCACTGCTACAGATAAACTTTGCATTTTTTATGAGCATAGGGTTTTATCCTTGCTTTTATGAAGAGGCATATTTTTTAATGGTTCTCGGTGTGAGATAGGGTTATGGGTTTGATCATCTTTTCTGTGTAATGAATGTGTCCGGTTGGAAATAATGCCATTTGGCAACTAAAGTCGCCAAACTGTCATTATCTGTATTTGTGCCAACTGTCACTGTTCCAGACATTTGGCACAATTATAAACCGGACTTTTCTATTTCACCCAGCGTTATTGCAGCTGCCGGTTAACAACCCTGCCTACCGGCAGGCAGGCGGCAGAACTCACCCAGGTTGGCAACCGGGTTTACTCTGTGTTCCCACGTTGAGCATTACTGCCGGCTAACAACCCTGCCTACCGGCCTTGCTTCGCCGAAGCTTCGCGAAGGTACAGCAGGCAGGCGGCAGAACTTATCCGCTTACCCGCTTTAACCCATTAACGCATTACGCGTTAAGCTGTTTAAGGTTTTTCTCTATAATGGATGTCAGAACATTAATTGCAACCTGGGTATTCCCACCCTGTGGGATAACAGCAACATGCCCTTTGGGAAATCTGCTAATCATTTTCCTGACGACCGTTGTTTTTCCTGAGCCCGTACCTCCGGCAATTCCTACGGTAAGCATATTCAGAATTAAATAAGAATTTTGATACTTTTGTCAATGAATGATCCAAGATAACAAAATATTATGAATACTTTATATCCGCTCAAATTCGATCCCATCTTAAAAGACAAGATATGGGGAGGTCCCCGTTTGAAAAATATCCTGAACAAGTCCGCAGCTTCAGAGAAATGTGGTGAAAGCTGGGAGATATCAGCTGTCGAGGGAAACATCTCCATTGTCAGAAACGGTTTCCTCACCGGCAACAACCTTCAGGAGGTCACAGAGGTTTATATGGGTGACCTGTTGGGAGACAAAATATACAGCCGTTTTGGAATTGAGTTCCCCCTTTTGATAAAATTCATCGATGCGAATGATATTCTCTCTGTACAGGTGCATCCTGATGATGAGCTTGCCCGGCTGAGACATAATGCCTATGGTAAAACCGAAATGTGGTACATCATCCAGGCCGAAGATAATGCTGAACTGATCGCCGGATTTAACCGTGAACTTGACAGGGAGACCTATTTCAGGCACCTGCAAAGCAAAACACTCAAAGAGATCCTGAATTCTGAAAAGGTGAAAGAAGGGGATGTGTTTTTTACCCCTGCAGGACGGGTACATGCTGTGGGAGCCGGGATCCTGCTGGCTGAAATTCAGCAGACTTCTGACATTACTTACAGGATCTATGACTGGGGCCGTTTAGATGAAAAAGGCAATCCGAGGGAATTGCATACAGAACTGGCCCTTGATGCATTGGATTTTAAACATTATGATAAATACCGCACCGAGTATGAGCCTGTTATGAATTTAACCACGATCCTTGCCGATTGTGAATATTTTACAACCGGCTTGCTCCATTTTAATCAACCCATCGAAAAAGATTTTCATTTCATTGATTCCTTTGTCATATATATGTGCCTGCATGGACAAATGGATATTCACTATGGTGAAGGAGAACCGGAAAAGGTTCATACAGGAGAATCCGTACTGATCCCCGCAACCTTAAAAAATATCAAACTCATGCCACATGAGACTACCAGGATACTGGAGGTTTATGTGAAGTAGCATGGAGCATGGAACATGGAGCAT
>CAZGOR010000269.1:0-5889 GCA_964527875.1 uncultured Bacteroides sp.
CTCTGTGAAAACTCTGTGGACTCTGTGGTTTATACTACTTTTTAGACAGTCTCGTATATATTATAAATCCAGCTTCATCTGCCCGTTACTTTTAAATTCGATCTCCGGAGGTTTTTTTTCGGTGGCATTTTTTTCCTCTTCATCCGGGGGAGATGGTTCTTTTTTCTCTTCGGCTTCAAGTTGAGTAACCGGCTCCAGTTCCCGGATTATTTCAACCTGGTATTTTGTCAGTCGCTTTCCGCGTGCCCTGTGGCTTTTTACACCAATGAATTCTGCTACTTCAATGATCTCCGGCTGTTTAGCTTTGTTTTTACCTCCGAATTTGATTTCAAACCTGGGATATTCCACTTCTGTAATCTTTATCAGTCTTGATTCGGGATGGTCACCAATAAAACTGGTAAGTTTTTCTATCGGTTCCAGGGTGAATCTTTTCACATAATAGTACTTAAGTTCTGCATCGAAATATACAGCAGAATACACTTTCTCCTCCTTATATTTTTCAATGGTCATCAGGTCATCTTCAAAATGATTTTCGAGGTCGAAGGAACTCAACCTGTAAGCTCCCGAGCGGGTAATGACAAGAAGCTTATCATGTCCACTGAATTCTCCAAGGAATCTCCCCCTGCCATCGGCATTCAGACGCAGGACATCCTCATCGAACCATATCTTTCTGTCACCAAGAGTGGAAACACCTTTTTCCTTCATAACAATCTTCTGGACAGCATGTTTTATCAGGGTATTCCCTATTGCATCCCTTCCCTTGATGGCAATTTCTCCAAAATCCAACTCAAAAGTCTTGGTTCTGAGCCTGGGTTTTGGTTTCAGAAATACCTTGACAACTTCTGCTTCACCATTTGGATTGGCACTAAAATAAAGGATCTTTGAATTTTTGCTATTCTTTGTAATATTATATTCTTTGTCGCGGTTTATACCGGTTATAGCACACCTTTTCATCATTGCCTTTCCGGTTTTACCATCCTGGTAAATAACATTATATATTGTCCTGTTGTCATTCTTCTTAAACACTGCGATATGAATAATATCTTTTCCCACGAAAACTTTATCCTCAACCTTGGTTACCATGTATGAACCATCTTTCCTGAAGGTAATAATATCGTCAATATCAGAACAATCAGAGACATATTCATCTTTCTTCAATCCTGTACCAAAGAATCCTTCCCTGCGGTTAACGTAAAGCTTTTGATTTGTTGCCACTACTTTCGTGGCCACGATGGTATCAAAATTCCTGATCTCTGTTTGTCTCTCCATGCCCTCGCCATATTTTTTCCTGATTTGCTTGAAATAATTGATGGTAAACTCAATAATATTAGCCAGGTGGCTTTTGACTTCTTCTATTTCTAATTCGGTATTTTTAATATGTTCATCTGCTTTAAATGAATCATATTTTGAGATTCGTTTTATTTTAATTTCAGTAAGTGCTATGATATCTTCCCTTGTAATGTCCCGTCTGAGAAACTTCCTGTAAGGTTTAAGCCCCTTGTCAATCGTTTCTATAATACTTTCGAATGTCTCACAATCCTCGATATCCCTGTATATTCTTTTCTCAATAAAGATCTTTTCGAGAGATGAAAAATGCCATTCATCTTCAAGCTCGTCGAGTCTGATCTCCAGCTCTTTTTTAAGGAGATTTACGGTGTTATCGACACTCCTTTTCAGCACTTCACTGACGCCGGGAAAAGATGGTTTGGAATCTTCAATGACACAACAATTTGGTGATATAGGTATTTCACAATCTGTAAAAGCATAGAGCGCATCGATTGTCTTGTCGGGTGAAACACCGGGTGCAAGCTGGATCAGGATTTCAACTTTTTCAGCAGTATTATCATCAATTTTTTTAATCCTGATCTTACCTTTGTCATTTGCCCTGATAATTGATTCGATCAGGGAGGATGTGGTTTTGCTGTATGGTATTTCCGTAATAGCCAGGTGTTTTTTATCTTTCTTTTCAATTTTTGCACGCACTCTAACCAATCCTCCACGCATGCCGTCATTGTATCTTGAAAAATCAGACAGTCCACCTGTGGGGAAATCCGGAAATATCTCAAAATCAATTCCTTTTAGATAATTTATTGCAGCTTCGATCAGCTCATTAAAATTATGGGGTAATATTCTGGATGCCAATCCGACCGCGATACCTTCAACGCCCTGTATAAGCAGGAGGGGGAATTTAACGGGTAAAGTAAGGGGTTCCTTATTTCTGCCATCGTATGAAGGTTTCCATTCTGTTGTTTTGGGATTGAATACTACTTCGAGGGCAAATTTTGATAACTTGGCTTCGATATATCTTGGAGCAGCAGCTCCATCTCCGGTGAACACGTTACCCCAGTTTCCCTGTGTTTCGATCAAGAGTTTTTTCTGTCCCAGCTGAACCAGTGCCTCACCAATAGAAGCATCTCCGTGCGGATGAAACTGCATGGTATGCCCGATAATGTTGGCCACTTTATTGAAACGGCCATCATCAAGTTTTTTCATGGCATGCAGGATACGCCGCTGAACCGGCTTCAAACCATCATTGATGTGAGGAACGGCTCTTTCAAGGATCACATAAGATGCATAATCCAGGAACCAATCCTCATACATGCCTGAAAGATGAATGACCTTATGCAATTCATCCGGCGGCATATTTGAATTAATTTGTTCTTCCGGAACCGGGACATCCTTCCTTCCTTTCAGATCAGGATCTTCCCTGCCATTCTGGTCTGTGTGCGAATTCTCCCTGAGCATATATTATTCCGGTTTATCTGGATGGATGACATTAAAACCATGTTGGTCAACTTTCAGCCAGAACATCCTCCACCCTTAAATTCTCAATAATAAAATCCTGGCGTTCAGGTGTATTTTTTCCCATATAAAATTGCAACAGGCTGGTAATGGTATCTTCACGGCTAAGAGTTACCGGCTCCAGTCTCATACCCTTACCTATGAAATACTTAAATTCATCAGGAGAGATCTCACCCAATCCTTTGAACCTTGTTATTTCAGCTTTGTTACCCAATTCGGTTATTGCCCGCTGTTTCTCTTCCTCGTCATAACAGTACAAGGTTTTTTCAGTGTTTCTCACTCTGAAGAGTGGTGTCTGGAGAATAAAAAGATGTCCGTTCCTGATGAGACCCGGGAAAAACTGCAGAAAAAACGTGATCAGCAACAATCGGATATGCATTCCATCAACGTCAGCATCTGTTGCAATCACAACATTTTTATACCTGAGATTATCTAAATCTTCTTCAATATTCAGTGCCGATTGCAAAAGGTTAAATTCTTCGTTCTCATAAACGATTTTCTTTGTCAGACCATAGGTGTTCAATGGTTTACCCTTCAGGCTGAAGACCGCCTGGGATTCAACATCCCTTGATGTGGTGATAGAGCCGCTTGCCGAATCTCCTTCGGTTATAAAAATAGTTGATTCGAGTCTCCGTTCATGATCGGAGTTATAATGAACCTTGCAATCACGGAGTTTTCTGTTATGCAGGTTTGCCTTTTTTGCCCGTTCACGTGCAAGTTTTTGAACATTAGAAATCGCCCTTCTCTCTTTCTCCGATTCTACAATTTTTTTAAGAAGAATATCAGCGATTTCCGGATGTTTGTGCAGGTAATCATCCAGGTTTTTCTTGATGAAATCATTGATAAAGTTTCTGATCGATAATCCATCCGGCCCCATATCCTTCGAGCCAAGCTTGGTCTTTGTCTGGGACTCGAAAACAGGTTCTTCAACTTTAATACTGATGGCGGCAATAATAGACTGCCTGATATCAGAAGGATCAAAATCTTTTTTATAAAACTCCCTGATGGTTTTTACCACAGCTTCTTTGAAGGCAAGCAGGTGTGTACCTCCCTGTACAGTGTGCTGACCATTAACATAACTGAAATATTCCTCGGTATATTGATTACCATGTGTCATGGCCATCTCAAAATCATGATTTTTCATATGTATAACAGGATACAGACCGGGAGAATCCATGTTTTCATCAAGAAGATCCAATAATCCATTGCGCGAATGGAATTTCTTTCCATTAAGAATGATTGTCAATCCTGCATTCAGAAAGACATAGTTTTTAATCAGCGATTCAACATATTCCGAGATATAATGATATTTGCCGAACATTTCCTTGTCAGGCACAAAACAGACCAGTGTACCATTAACCATGTCGGTTTGTTTTTCCTTTTCATCCTTCTTTAGTTTCCCGCAAGCAAATTCTACTGCCTTAACTTTGTTATCCCTGATGGACTGGATCTCAAAACTTGACGAAAGAGCATTAACAGCCTTAATACCCACACCGTTAAGACCAACTGATTTCTTGAATGCTTTGGAATCATATTTGGCTCCTGTATTCATTTTCGAAGCCACATCCACAACCTTACCAAGCGGAACCCCCCTGCCATAATCCCTCACCTTAACAATCCTGTCACTGATGGTGATCTCAATAGTCTTTCCATGACCCATCATGTATTCATCAACCGAGTTATCCAGGACTTCCTTGAGCAGGACATATATTCCATCATCCCGGGATGATCCGTCACCAAGTTTCCCGATATACATCCCCGGCCTCTTCCTGATATGTTCCCGCCAGTCGAGCGTCTTAATCTGTTCTTCCGTGTATTGTGCCGACATGATTTTGTGGATTTGCACAAATATAAATAAAAGAAAACAGGTGCCGGAATTTGTTTTTCAACAATGGATGAACAGTATCGATTAATAAAACTCACTATTGATAAGGTTTTTACAACATATTATGACTCTCCTATCCTGCCTACGCTATATACATATCTGTATCTTTGTCAATAATAATGGGCGATTCAGAAGGTATATCAATAAAACGGATTTCCCCTGAAAGGGGAAAATATTTCAGCCCAGGGCAACGCCCTGGGTACAAGATTACGGTAATATATTTAAGCCCTGAAAGGGCGCAATATGATCATTGGAATACATATTTATATCGCCCTTACAGGGCTCTGAAATAAAGGCCGATCCTGTTTCACAGGGCGTTGCCCTGTGCTGAAATCTTATGCCCTTTCAGGGCATTGAATTGGTGCTCTCTATAGTATCTGATTATAATTGCACCAAGAACAAAATTCTTTATCATGAATATGATTTGACTTATGTATAAAGAGTAGCCTATCCTGCCGGGAGTATGTCATAAATATGGTCCGGTTGGCAACCGGACCGGGAAATAAATGATACTTGATAGCGATCGGGACAGCTTCGACTATTGTAACCACTGCGACCATTGTAATTTTCATAGAAATTCAAATTATCCCGGATCTTATTGCATCATACTCCTTCACCATCATCTCCCTCATCTCCTTCATCAGTTCCTTTGGTTTTTTATCCCTGAAACTTTCATAAGGCACCTCATCAAGTATTTTCACAATAATATTATGTTTGCCGGTCATGATCACACCTCCCTTAGGGATTGTATGGGATGTTCCATCAAGGATCACCGGCAGAATCCCAATCCTGCTTTCAACAGCCATTCTGAATGCCCCGTCTCTGAATGGGCCCAGACTACCTCCGGGATACCTGGTCCCCTCCGGAAACATCAGGAGTGAATTTCCATTTTGTATATATTCCCTGGCATTGATCATCAGTTTAGCATAACTGTCGAGTTTGCCCCTGTAAATCTCCAGGTACCTGTTCAGTCTCATCAGCCAGCCAATGATTGGAATACTGAAATTTTCTTTTTTTGAAACCCATTTATAAGGTCTGAAAAGTCCGTATAAAACAAGAATATCAAACATCGATTGATGATTGGAAATGATGACATATGTTTTGTTCCATTTGATTTTGTTTCTGCCATATATCCTGCATTTCCAGAGAGGATTTAGCCATATATACATATATCCCCAGAAACTTGAAAAAAGATGTAAAAT
>CAZGOR010000270.1:0-5847 GCA_964527875.1 uncultured Bacteroides sp.
TGATTTGATGCTGCTGGACAAGGAAACAAACAAAGCGTACAACCGAGCGCCAGAGATGTGCTGGGAGTGTTACAACTGTGTCAAGATCTGTCCCACCCAGGCAATAGAAATAAGGGGATATGCTGACTTCATACCTCTTGGTGCAGTTGTACAACCGCTCAAAAGCAGTGATTCCATTCTTTGGTCAGTCAGATTCCGCAATGGTCAGGTTAAACGGTTTAAATTTCCTACCAGAACGATTCCTGAAGGTTCAGCTGTTCCGGATGCGGGTTATCAGACGGTTTCTGATGATCTTAACGATCCACTTCTGCGAACCGAACCAGAATCATCAGGATTAAATGAAATACCAAAAGTTTAAATTATGAATCCATCAGAAAACTTTAAGACGGTTGAAGTTATTACCGATCTATTGATTCTTGGTGGAGGGATGGCTGCCTGTGGCGCTGCATATGAGGCATCATACTGGGCAAAAAATCATGGTCTGAAAATAACGCTGGTTGATAAAGCAGCGATGGAACGTTCGGGTGCAGTTGCGATGGGATTGTCAGCCATCAATATGTATATCGGATTAAAGGATGGTGAGAATACCATTGAAGATTATATCAAATATGTCAAAACGGATTTAATGGGTATTGCCAGGGATGACCTGGTTGCAAATATTGCCCGGCATGTCGATTCCTCAGTACATCTTTTTGAGAAATGGGGCTTGCCGATCTGGAAAGATGAAAAAGGAAACTACATCCGGGAGGGAAGGTGGCAGATCATGATCCATGGCGAATCATACAAAACTATTGTCGCAGAGGCAGCAAAAAAAGCTCTTTCAGAACTTGGTGAAAACGGAAAATAGTTTGAGAGGGTTTTTATTACAGGACCGCTTATAGATGGTAACAAATGCATTGGTGCAGTTGGTTTCAGTGTCAGGGAAAACATCTTTTATGTTTTCCGGGCAAAAAGCATACTTGTTGCCATGGGTGGTGCGGTTCACATTTTCCGGCCCCGATCAGTTGGGGAAGGTCTGGGCAGAAGCTGGTATCCGCCATTTAATTCAGGTGCCAGTGCTTATTTTACTATTAAAGCGGGTGCTGAAATGACCTGCCAGGAGATACGGTTTGTGCCGGTGCGTTTCAAAGATGCTTATGGACCGGTAGGAGCATGGTTCCTCTTGTTTCAATCAGTTGCTACAAATTCTCTTGGAGAAGATTATATGAAAATCCGGGCAGCGGAGTTAGAGAAATGGGCACCTTATGGTACAGCTAAACCAACACCGGCTAATTTGCGCAATTATTTAATGATGCTTGAGATTGAAGATGGGAAACACCCGATTTACATGAGAACTGACGAAGCTATACAAAAACTTGTAGATCAGATACCTGATGAAACAGAAGCAAAACGTACACTCAGGAACCTTGAAAATGAAGCCTGGGAAGATTTTCTGGATATGACAGTAAGCCAGGCTTTGCTCTGGGCCTCCATGAATATCCAACCTGAAAAAACACCGTCAGAGATAGCTGCATGTGAACCTTATTTTATCAGCTCACATTCGGGAGCATCAGGTGCATGGATCAGTGGTCCTGCCGATCTTTCCCCTCCTCCCTATCACTGGGATTATGAACAGATGACAACTGTAAAAGGTCTTTTCGCTGCAGGTGATGCTTCTGGTGCATCAAGCCACAAATTTTCATCAGGCTCATTTACTGAAGGAAGAATCGCGGCAAAATCGGCTATCAGGTATTGCAAAAACCATCCCGACCTGCAAAAATTAGATCCCGGCCTGGCAGAACAAAAAAAAAGCGATATCCTTAAACCCCTTGACACATTTTATACCCATAAAGATTATTCTGTTGATAAAAATGTCAATCCGAATTTTATCAAACCACAAATGTTTATGTTCAGGCTTCAAAAGATCATGGATGAATACGCAGGGGGTGTTTCAAGTGGTTTCCGGACATCCAAGCCATTAATGGAGAAAGGCCTTGAATACCTACAATTCCTGAAAGAGGACGCTGATAAACTTGGTGCTGAAGATACCCATGAATTAATGAGATGCTGGGAAAATATACACCGTTTATGGCAGGCAGAAGCTCATATTCACACAATGCTGTTCAGGGAAGAAACAAGATGGCCGGGCTACTATTTCCGAACCGATTATCCACAGATCAATCAGGAATGGAAATGTTTTGTAAACTGCTGCTTTGATCATGATTCAGGAAAATGGAACCTGATGAAAAAAGATATTATTGACCTGGTCAAGTAATCTGAATGGGTAAACAGCCGGATACATATACCAATGATCAAACCCCGGTTCTTATTATTGGTGGGGGAATGACAGGACTGACATCGGCTGTTGAAACTGCAGAGACCGGTCATCCAGTGATACTGGTTGAAAAGCTGCCATACCTGGGAGGCAGGGTAGCCCAATTGAACAGATATTTTCCTAAAATGTGTCCCCCCTATTGTGGCCTTGAGATCAATTTCAGACGAATAAAAACAAACCCAAGGATTAAAATCTATACTTCAACAACGGTAACAAGCATTTCAGGAGAACCCGGCAATTTCAGTGTCACCTTGCTCACAAAACCCCAGCTTATTAACAACCGGTGTACATCATGTGGTGAATGTGCAAAGGTTTGTCCCGTTGAACGACCCGATGAATTTAATTATGGTATGACCACAACCCGTGCTGCCTATCTGCCTCATGAAATGGCATATCCTTTCAGATATGTAATAGATCATCTGAAATGTAAAGGTATCTCATGTGGTCTTTGCCAGGAAGTATGTAATTATCAGGCAATTAATTTAACTGCAACAGAAACAAAAAATGTTGTGAAGGCTGGATCGATCATCCTGGCAACAGGTTGGAAGCCCTATGATCCCCTGAATCTTCAGGATTTATCTTATGGCAAATCACCGAATATCATTACCAGTATGATGATGGAAAGGCTTGGTGCACCCAATGGCCCCACCCAGGGCCAAATCCTAAAAATATCTGATAAAACAATTCCAAAAAGTATAGCTTTTATCCAATGTGCCGGTTCCCGTGATGAAAATCATCTGCCTTATTGTTCGGGCGTTTGCTGTTCTGCCTCCCTGAAACAGGCACTGCATTATATTGAACAAAATCCGGAAGGAGAAGCAACGATTTTTTATATTGATCTCCGGATTACAGGCAGAAACGAAGATTTCCTCAGAAAAATAATACAACATCCCAGGATTCATCTGATCAGGAGTAAAATTGCATCTGTAGATGCATCTCATAATAATCATGTCATAAATCTTGATTATGAAGATAGTCTTTCAGGTTATAAGCAGAGGTCAGCATTTGATCTGGTCATTCTCGCAACAGGGATCATTCCTGAAAATATTGATCCGATAATGATCAATAAAGACGACTATGGGTTCGCAATAAGTGATGCTTTGCCAGAAGGGATTTATTCAGCTGGTTGTCTGAATAAACCAATGGATGTTGCCTCCTCAATTAAGGAATCAACAGGGATAACGCTCAGGGCTTTAATCACTGCTGGTTTTAAAGCATGAACAAAATAATGATGGATCAAGATCAAAAAAACATTGGTATCTATTTTTGCTCCGGATGTGGCATAGGTGAATCTATTGATATTGATAGTCTGAAAAACCATCTTTGCTCCAACAACATTTCTGTTCATTGCAAAGTCCATCCATTTCTTTGCAGTAAGGAAGGCTGTGAACTGATCCATCGTGATATCAACGATCAACAAACAGATCATATCATCATTGCTGCCTGTTCGCCAAGAGTCAACCAGGAAGTTTTCAATTTTTCTGATAAGATCCTGGAAAGGGTAAACTTCAGGGAACAACTTTCCTGGTGTATGAAACCAAAGAATGAGAATACACAGATGTTAGCTGAGGATATGATCAGGATGAGTATTGCTAAAGTCAAATCTGTTTCCATTCCCCAACCATATATTAAAAATAAGCTGAGTTCTGATATTTTAATACTGGGTGGAGGTATCAGTGGCATTACATCAGCACTTGAGGCTGCAAAAGCCGGGTATAAGGTATACCTGGTGGAAAAAGAAAATAAACTTGGTGGATGGGTTTCAAAATGGAGCTCTTTATTCCCGGAAGAACCCCCTTTTGACATTCTCAGAAAACCTGAAATTATTGAGTCAAAAATCGATGAGCTGGTGAAACATCAGCATATTCATGTTTTTTATGAATCAACTCTTGAATCAGTTTCAGGTGAACCCGGACAATTTGAAATAACAATCAGAAACAATCAAAATCATCACCAAATAACAATTGGAGCAATTATTCTTGCAACAGGATGGAAACCATATGATGCTTCCAGACTTGAAGAGTATGGTTATAAACAATCTAAAAAAATCATAACCCAGATCGAATTTGAAGAATTTCTAAAAAATGAAGCGGTCAATAATGATAATTCTCTGAAGAAAATAAATAGCGTGGTTTTTATTCAATGTGCCGGTTCAAGAGATGAAAAGCACTTACCCTATTGTTCAAATACATGCTGTCCCACAACCCTCAAACAGGCCTGGCAACTTAGAGAAATTAACAAAGATGCCAATGTTTATATTATTTACAAAGATCTCAGAACGCCTGGAAAAACTGAATTATTCTATCAGGAACTTCAAAAAGATGAACAGATCTTTTTCACTAAGGGTGACCTGAGACAAATCAACATTATAAATAAAACTCCGAATGTTATTGTTGATAATACTTTACTGGGAGAGAGTATTAATATCAATGCCGATCTTGTTGTTTTAGCTACCGGTATGATACCCTCAGATAGTTCAGAACTAAATCTTGAATACCGTCAGGGCAAAGGGCTTCCCGATTTAAAATATGGATTTCCCGATTCACATTTTATTTGCTTTCCTTATGAAACGCGTAGAACGGGAATTTACTCCGCAGGCTGTATCAGGGCACCACAGACCATACAGATGTGTATTGAAGATAGTACAGGTGCAGCTTTAAAGGCTATACAATGCATTGAGAGCACCAAACGTGGTGAATCTGTTCACCCAAGATCAGGAGATAAAAGCTACCCCATCTTGTATTTACAGCGCTGTACTGATTGCAAACGCTGTACAGAAGAATGTCCGTTCGGAGCATACGACGAAAATGAAAAAGGCACACCTCTCCTTAATCCCTCGCGTTGCAGACGTTGTGGCATATGCATGGGATCCTGCCCCGAACGAATCATTAATTTTGATGATTATTCAATCCATGCTGTATCCTCTATGATTAAAGCATTGAAAATTCCTGATGAATTTGAGAATAAACCCAGAATATTGGTATTTCTTTGTGAAAATGATGCATATCCTGCTTTCGATATGGCCGGTCTTAAAAGGCTGGAATATAGTCCATTCATAAGGATTATTCCTGTGAGATGTATCGGATCAGTAAATCAGGTATGGTTATCAGATGCTTTATCACACGGGTATGATGGTATCCTTCAGATTGGTTGTAAACCTGGTGAAGATTACCAATGCCATTTTATTACCGGGAGTGATCTCATCAAAACCAGGGGTGATAACATTCAGGAAACACTACGCACCATGATGCTCGAGCCTGAACGGATCAGGACAGAATTCCTTGAAATCAACGAATATGAACGGATTCCGGATATCATCAGTGATTATCTCCACACCATTGAGACAATTGGGCCCAATCCTTTTAAAGGCATGTAGAAATGATTGATATTCAACCAGATATTCAATTTATAAGGCAAATACGCAAAGAAAGTGGAATAGATCTAAGCCAATGTATGCAGTGTGGTGCATGTACATCGGTATGTGAACTGGCAGATCCGTCTTTACCTTTCCCGCGTAAGGAAATGATATGGGC
>CAZGOR010000271.1:0-5842 GCA_964527875.1 uncultured Bacteroides sp.
CTTTTTAGACAGTCTCCTCACCCCCTCCCCCACTTCCCCCGTATCGTCTCCTTCTTCAAAGATTCCTCCAATAACTCAAGAAACTCCCCTCTTGGAATCTCCTCAGCTCCGAGACTTCTAAGATGTTTTGTCGACTGCTGTGTGTCAATTAAATCAAACTCCCACTCCAATAATCTCTTCACAAGATGGTAAAGAGCTACTTTTGACGCATCCTTTATCAGATAGAACATCGATTCTCCAAAAAATATCCTGCCCAGAGAAACGCCGTACAATCCTCCTGCCAGTTTACCCTTGTAATAAGTTTCTATCGAATGAGCATACCCCGCTATGTGAAGCCTTTTATAAGCATCAATCATAGCATCAGTGAGCCATGTACCATGCTGCCCTTTCCGTTTAATCTTTGCACAATGTTCGATTACTTCATCAAACGAATCATCAAAACGGATTTTAAACTTTTCAGAACGAACTGCCTGTTGTAATGTTATGGAAATCCTGAATTTTTCCGGGAAAAGTACCATTCTTGGATCAGGTGACCACCATAGGATCGGGGTTCCCTCAGTATACCATGGAAAAATACCTTTTGAGTATGCTTTAATCAATGTAGGTACTTCGAGATTCCCGCCAACTGCCAGCAAACCATCTGTATCCGCTGAGTCAGGATCGGGAAAAACTACATTATCCGAGGTATGTTCCTTATCTGCCATATCATCCTGCTTAGTTATAAATACTCACTCCCGGAAATAAACAATACATCTTTTACTCCCGGAAAATTTTCATTATGAATGAAGTGAAGAAAATTTTAAATATGGTAAAGGGAAATCATGAAATTGTTAATTTCTTTTGCCCTGGTATACTTTTTAATTACATTAGCGGGAATTCAATCACAGAAAGGAGCCAGGGGAAAATGAGTAGTATTCCCTGCTTTATGTATACCTTTCATGAATAACATGATCAAACGGAATCTATGAATCCGCCGGTATCTTCACTGTCATTCAAAATAAAATGTACTCTATATACCCCTGAATAATCTGAACGGAAATTTAAGAAAAATTTATATACTCTACATTAGCATGTGCATCATATTTTAATTTTAACCGTCTTTTTAAAAAAATCCCATGATAAGAAATTATTTCCTCACAGCCACCCGGAATATCCTCCGGTACAAAGGCTTTTCAATTATCAATATCCTTGGATTATCCGTTGGCATAGCTGCTACCTTACTCATTCTGTTATGGGTTCAGGATGAGCTGAGTTTTGATAAATTCCATAAACATGCCGATCGTTTGTATCAGGTAGAAGAAGATCAGTATTATTCCGGAGAGGTTTATCATGTAACTGTTACACCCTATCCCAGCGGTCCGGTTTGGAGAGAAGAGATCCCCGAAATAGAAAATGCCTGCCGCTACCAGTGGTCATTTGGTATGCTTTTTAACTATGGAGAAAAAGCATTTTATGAAGATAATTGTCTGGCAGTTGATTCAACCTTTTTTTCCATGTTCTCTTTTCCACTGATCAAAGGAAATCCCAACCAATTACTCAGGGAACCATTCACAGCTGTTCTAACAGAAAAGGCCGCAGAAAAATATTTCGGAGATGAAGATCCCATTGGTAAATCATTAAATGTCAATAATCAATACGAATTCACTGTTAACGGGATCATCGAAGATCCCCCGGGTAACAGCACACTGCAATTTGAAATCCTCATCCCTTTTGATTTTTTAAAGGAAAAAGGCCAATACAACGATCACTGGGGCAGTAATTCCATACGAACGTATGTCCTTCTGGATGAAAATGCGATATTGGATTCAGTCAACAGCAAACTGACACGTGTTGTTCGCAGCAATGTTGAAACAACAACAGATTTTTCAGTTTTTCCTTTCACAGGGGTGCACCTTCATCAGTATTTCGGATACGGACATCCCACAACTGCGGTGATTTTCGTTTATATCTTTTCAATTATTGCAGCGTTTGTCCTTATCATTGCATGTATTAATTTCATGAACCTGTCCACTGCAAAATCCTCCACAAGAGCCAGGGAGATCGGGATGAGAAAAGCCGTTGGTGGAAACAGGAAAAACCTGGTTACTCAATTTTTAGGTGAGTCATTCCTGCTTACACTTTTATCAATGATTATTGCTTTGATTTTAGTTAGTTTAATATTACCAATATTCAATCAAATTGCAGGTAAAGAACTGATTTTTAAAGATCTTCTTAATGCAAATTTTATTATTGGAATTGTGATATTAACTATTTTAACTGCATTCATCGCAGGATTCTATCCCTCATTATTCCTATCCTCTTTCAAAACCGTAAATGTTTTAAAAGGTGAACCTGTCACCGGAAGGGGAAGTGGAATCCTTCGAAAAGTTCTGGTAGTATTTCAGTTTACCCTCTCAATTTTTCTTATCATTGGTACAATAGTAATTTATAAGCAATTGATTTACATCAGAAATATAGACCTTGGATTCGATAAAGAACATGTTTTTTATATATATATGCGTGGTGAGATTGGTAAAAATTATGAGATCCTGAAAGAGGAATTCAGCAAAAATCCTCAGGTGAAAAGCGTATCCGCTACTATGCATTCTCCCACACATATTGGAAGTAACTCAGGTGGTGCCGATTGGGACGGAAAAGATCCCGAGATGAGAGTTTTGATAGGATACAGTGCCATTGATTACGATTATATTGAAACAATGGGTATTGAAATGGTGGCTGGCAGAAGCTTTTCAAGGGATTATCCCTCCGACCGGATAACTGATTCAACAGCTGCATTCCTGGTTAATGAAGAGGTTGTCAGGATCATGGGAACTGATGATCCGGTTGGACAGAGGTTTGATTTTGCTGGCAGAAAAGGGACTATTGTAGGCGTGATGAAAGATTTTCATTATCATTCTGCGAGGAATAAAATCGAGCCGCTTGCCATTCACTGTAGAAAAGGAGAAGAACTATCTGCACTGGTTGTAAAAATGGGGCCAGGAGATATCACAAAAGCTATGGATGAATTGGAAAAAACCTGGCATGAAATTCTGCCCATCTATCCGTTTGATTACATTTTTCTTGATCAGGATTATGACAGGATGTACAGGACGGAAGAAAGAATGGGCGACATCATCAAATACTTTACAATTCTGGGTGTCATTATTGCCTGTCTTGGTTTATTCGGACTTGCCTTTTTTACAGCTGAAAGAAGAACACAGGAAATTGGCATCCGCAAAGTTGTTGGTGCTCATGTATCGACAATTATTGGCCTCCTTTCCAGAGAGTTTACATTTCTTGTAATGTTCTCCTGTATTATTGCAGTACCTGTGGCATACCTGGTCATGAATATGTTTCTGAATGAATTTGCTTTTCATACAAACCTGAACTGGTGGATCTTTGCTCTGGCCTGCCTGGCAGCCCTGATCATAGCCAATCTCACCGTAAGTTTCCAGGCGATACGTGCTGCACTTACTAATCCCGCCGAGGCACTTCGTTATGAGTAATGTATAGTACATGGGGTAGGGAACAGTGTATCTCACTATATGTACTTGCAGACAGCGGAAAACTATGGATCAACCAGGAATATTCCTCATTAACAGAATCAATACACGAGTTTCCAAAACCTCCAGATGAGATATGGAATGATCCTCCCGAAAATATACAGGTTGAAAACTACTACTTCAACAGTACTCTAAATAAGTTGGTTGACCTGTTTATTACCGAAACCGGCAGTTATCCGGGGAAAGAAATCAGAAATCTCAAAGTTCGCTCATACTAATATTTCTGAAAAATATTACCTTTTAATCCTCATACAGCTTTTGTCCAAACGGTATCCCGTAATCCTTCAATCTGTCCTTGTTTTAAACCGGTACTGCATGATAGAGTTGTTTGCAGTTATTTAATTCTTTAATAACTTTATCAGTTATTTGACAGAATTCATCACTTTTACAAGATCAGATAGACAACTCTCATGATTGTTCTTTAATAGTAAACCTATTCATTTATATTCACTGCGGTTTCTGATTTTAACTTCCATTTTATTTATGCAATTGGATGACAGACATATAAAAAGGATAGCACTTGGTGATAATATGGCATTCAAAGTATTATACGATAAGCTGTTCTATTCTTTAACAATCTTTGCATATCATCTGATTAACAACTACGAAGAAGCTTCCGATATTGTTCAGGATTCGCTCCTAATTTACTGGAACAGGAGAAAAAACTTTAAAAAATTGATTTATGTTAAAGCTTTTCTGTATACTGTTATAAAGAATGCCTGTTTGAATTATACAAGAAATAAAAATATTCATGAGAAGCATGTTGAACAGTTCTCCGATTTTGAAGAAGAAAGAATAATGTCTTTAATTATTGAAGAAGAAGTAGCTGTTTTGATAGACAGAGCTATTCGTGAAATGCCGGATCAGTCGCGAAAAATTATCAAGATGAGTATTCAGGGCATGAAAAACAGCGATATAGCTGCAACTTTGGGAGTTTCAATCAATACCATTAAAACACTCAAATTCAGAGCATACAGGAAATTAAGAGAAAAACTCAAATACCTTATTCAATAAACATGCATACAAATTCCGGTTGGGAGTAAAAAATTTTGTGTATACATGTCACCCTTCTTTAATCAAAATGTGTTTTAAATAAATACGAATATGATGAAACATATCAGAAATTATCTCAGATTATCCAATCTGTTTGGTCGAGTTTTTTCAGGCATATCAACTAATAAAGAAAGAAAAAAATTACTTGACTGGGTTAAAAAATCTGAATCACATAAACAACTTTTAAATCGGATCAAAAGCGGAGAGTTGCTGCGAAACAGAAATAAGATAATTGAAAATATTAACAAAGAGAAAGTATGGGAAAACATTTCATCTAAGATCCAAAAAACTAAAAGTACTGGATTTTCATACCGGATATTGATGAAATATGCAGCAATCATACTTGGTTTAATAGCTGTTCCCGTGGCAATTTATTGTTTAGTTACTCTCAAACCCGAAACAAAAGAACTGGTAACAGTCATTGAACCCGGGGGTTCACGTGGTCGTCTGATCCTCAGTCTGGGGGAAATTGTGTCGCTGGATAATTGCGATACACTGATTACACTGGAAGAAAATCAGGCAGTTATTCTGATCGATTCAGGCAAAATAAAGTACCAGGAAAAAGCAACAATACCTGATAATCTCACTGGCATGAATGTTCTTGAAATACCTCATGGGGGAGAATTCTTTGTTGAACTTGCCGAAGGGACAAGAATCTGGTTAAATTCTGAATCCAGATTAGAGTACCCTGTCCGGTTTGCCACTAATACACGGGAAGTTTATCTTACAGGGGAGGCATATTTCGAAGTTAATAAAAATTCTGACAAATCTTTTATTGTGCATACCGACAAACTGGACGTTAAAGTGACAGGTACATCATTTAATATCAGCGCATATTCTGATGATCCTCTCCAGATATTAACCCTGGCTAGTGGAAAAGTTGAGATTAAAACAACTGCTTTCCAATCAGATACAACCACTACCCTGATCCCCAACCAACAAATGGTCTTTAATACAACAAATCAGGAGATAATTGTTAATAATGTAGATGCAAAGATATACACAGCCTGGACCAGGGGTTTTTTTATCATGAATGATGAACCGCTCGATCGGATATTTCAAAAACTGGAACGGTGGTATGATACTGATGTATTCTTCCTGAATAATGAAGTACGTCAGGAAGTTTTCACCGGCAAATTACCCAGATATGAAGATTTTCAGATTATCCTGGATCTAATGGAAAAAGTCAGTGATGTAAATTTTGAAGTCAGCGGAAATACAATATTAGTTCAATATTAAAGAAACAG
>CAZGOR010000272.1:0-5829 GCA_964527875.1 uncultured Bacteroides sp.
AACCATGATATAATTAAAACTGACTGAGTTGGTGTAGGCAAATTTGCCGATACCGATTCTATCAGTCCAACCATGGTACGATTAAAACTAATAAAAAGTGCGAGACTTCTCGCACAATTAGAATTCTATCAGTCCAACCATGGTACAGTTAAAACCCGTTGCTGAATTCACCTTGTTAACAGTCTCAAATTAACTGCCAGAGAGAGATACCACACACAGACTATTACCCAGGTCGAGATCATTGCTTAGAAAGCTTTAAAATGAGTCGTTTTTCTGGAAATTCTTGAATTTTGGAGTTAATTGGTTTTATATCAGTGAATTCAGGGATTTTTAGTATTTTGAATGAATGAGAATAAGGTTTATAAGGCCTTTATTACTGGTTAGGAAATACTTTCTTAATATGTTTCAAATGAAAAATTATCAATATCATAATCTGGACCCAGAAAACTGCAAAAAAAGTTCACTCCATTTATTTCATAATTTGTATTATCTTTTATATTCTCAATAAAAAAATCAAGTAGTTTATCTTCCAAAATCTGACTAAAATCTTTATCGGTTGATTTTAAATTATAAAGTGGATAGGGCCTACTCTTTCCTTTTAATATTTCATTATTAGGATTAGATTCAGAATTTCTCGATTTTAAATAGTTTTTAATGTAACTTTCTATAAAATCTCTCCATTTTTTCATAAACTCTTTATGTTCTTTAGTGTCCATTATTTTGTATGTATAAATGTATGTATTGGATAAAAAAGCCCTGCAATAATCTATATTACAAGGCTTTATAATTATGCATTGCGGTGACGACGAGACTCGAACTCGCGACCTCCGGCGTGACAGGCCGGCATTCTAACCAACTGAACTACGCCACCGTTTATAAGAACTTTAATCGATCCGACTCTAACTCGTCCCGAGTACTCGGGATGACAGGCCGGCATTCTAATCCCGAAAATCACAGACCCGATTCTCGGGGCTGATGATTTTCGAGGATGCTCGAAATTTCCGGCCATCAAAGATGGCTGAAATTTCGGCACCTACTGAACTACGCAACCGAATCTTTAAGCGATGCAAAAATAATCTATTTTTTAATAATCCAAAAGAGCGCTCACAATTTTATTGTACAAGATTTTTCATTCAATGAATAATTGAATAAGATATATAAATAACCTTGTGTTTTAAAATTATAATTACTATTTCAGCTTTTTAATAAACCAAATAAATAAAACCTGATCATACAAAGACATTAAAATATGAATTCAAACGATCAATCCCTTATATTTGTAGATTGTGCATACATCACAAAAGATGAAAAAATCTCCCCTGGTAATGTGAAGTCAAGCGAACCAATTAATGAAATAATGCATCCTGCTGTGGTTACAAAGAGGTGAACAGAATTATTATGATCAAGTTAAAATGGATATTTAGAACAAACAAATTGGTATCAAAATTTAAAATAAAAAATCATGGTTAAATTATCTGTTAAACTTATTTTGCTTGGTTCAATTATAATCCTTCAAGGTTGCAACAAACCAACAACAGTAAAAAAATTATCATTCTCTAATGTAGATATTTTTTCACTGTTTGTTAAATCTGCAAATGATAGCAAATTGAATAAAGAGAAAATGCCGGATGCAATTAAGAGGATTGTAGTTTCAAAAGATACTGACTGGGAATTAATACTCGATTCTTTTTCAGAATGGAAAGATTATACTGGGGTAAACACAGGTGTTAACGCTGAGAAAACACATAATATCGGGGGTAAATTCGATCTAATAGGGAATGGAGCGCTTTTGCTCCAAAAGTCCCAGCCTGAAAAGCCTTTCTGGAAAGTAGACAATTTTAAGGGTGAAGGTATATGGAGCTCAAAATGGGTTGAATTACCTGATGGTTATTCTATTAAGACATTGAATACTAATATCTTAATATACGGTCAAAAACAAGACATGACCAGGGGATGGGTAAAGTTCAGTGGCAATCCCCTGGTATGTGCCAATGGATGGATGCACGCTACCAAACAAACTCTGCAAATTCCGGATTCGATGCCGGCCCAGCCGGCTGACCAGTCACTGGTTCGCGGCCGTGGTAAATGGGAAGGCAAGTGGCTGCTGCTGTTCAATATTGGCAGTTTTGCATATAAGGGCTGGGGAATGGCGATTGCCGAGTCTCTCGAACCACTCAAACAAGGAATAAATCCCTTCAGACTCGCCGAACCCTATCCATTGTATAAAGGAACGGGCGGGAAAAATGCCCCGAACGATTGGATTGAAATCAACGGAACATGGTATTTGCCGGATGAATCACGGTCAAGTCCGTATATGTGGACCAGTCCGGACCTTATAAACTATACGAATCATGGCCCGATCAAGGGGATCAACGGGCATGACCCGGGAATCTGTTACGATGGTGAGCGCTTTTATCTTTTCAATGAATTCGAAAATGGTATCAAGTATTGTTCTGCAAAAGATCCCCTGGGTGATTGGACCCCAAATGGAATCACATTCGATATAGGAAGTCACAGCGGCGATGCTGATGTCAGCTTCTTCAATAATCGCTGGCACATGTTCTACGATGATAATCCACATCTACATTATATGATTGGATATGCATCCACTACACCTTCACTTTTCCCAAACGGCTGGGAATTGAATCGTAAAATCTTCAGCCCGCATAACCCTGAACAAGGACAACTCTGGGATGACGATACAGAGGAAGGCAACAAGTTTGGTACTGGAGATGCTGATATTGCGCTGGAAGGCTCCACCCTATACATGACTTATGAATGGCCAATAGGCATTGCCTATAAGGAACTCGAAGTTTTAGATGGAAGTGAACAGTCTATTCGTGTCATACTGGAAGTTGATAACAATGATGATGGTAAACCGGATATATCAACCGGTTGGCATGTATTATCGACAGGACAAAACTCATGGGATACTGGGTCAAGTTTACCTTCGTTAATGGGGAAAAAGATCAGGATTACCTTTTTCCTTGAAACCCGCAATGTCAAAGAATCTCCTATGATCACACATTGTACTATCGTTGCCAGACAATAAATCATAAAAAACAAAAACAATAAAAAATCCATTTATTCAACCAATTTCTCCTAGCAACAGTTATCACCATTCAATGCTGCAATAAATACTTTAGTCATACTGAAATCAGGAAGTTATCTGGAGATCATACTGAAACCGGGTGACTTGAAGTCACCCGGTGAGTAATTTAATAAGACCTGTGCTATAGTATCATCTCATATCGAAAACCAGTAATTTTTATCTGATTCACATATATTATGCTGTAAAGCTATTTTGGATAATGAACAAAGAATATATTTTTATAATTATATTATCGCATTGTGTGATTGAAAGAATTAAGTGATGGATCAATGAATGAAATCCGGTAACAATTACAAGATCATTTATAATTATAAACAATAACGATGAAAAGAACAGGATTTATGATGATGATGATTCTGGCCTTTGGTTCAGTTTTCGTTAACATAGCGGCACAGGATCATTCAGAGGTGAAAATATGGGAGGATTCCCTTTCCATTCCCACCTATAAGGTAAATCCACCCGATCCGCTTCCCATCTTTTTCAGTCCAAACAGGTACCAGGGTGCCAGCGGGGTAATATACCCCTCTCCTATCCAGGATAATCTTACTCATGAAAAAATCATCAAACAATATAAAGCACTGTACCTGGAAAATGAATATATCAAGTTATGTATTTTACCAGAGCTCGGGGGACGTTTATTCTATGCTACCGATAAGACTAACGGGTATGAAATCTTTTACAGACAGCATGTCATTAAACCTGCTCTTATAGGTATGCTGGGAGCATGGATATCCGGAGGGATTGAATTTTGTGTATTTCATCATCACAGGCCTTCCACATACATGCCTGTAGATTACAGGTTAACTGAAAACAATGACGGGAGCAAAACCATCTGGATAGGTGAATTTGAACCCCGGCACCGGATGAAGTGGACCATTGGTATTACATTATATCCACAGATATCTTATATTGAACTATCCGGAACACTGATGAACAATACAGAAAATTTTAATTCATTCCTCTACTGGGCAAATGTTGCAACCCATGTGAATGACCAGTACCAGATTATTTTCCCTCCTTCTACTCAGTTTGCAACATATCATGCAAAAAACTGGTTTGCACACTGGCCCATAACCACAGAAACATATGTTGGAAATGATTATTACCGGGACAGCATCAATGCCAGCTGGTGGAAAAATCATCCGAGACAGGTCTCTTTTTTTGCTCATGATCTGAAAGAGGGATTTCTTGCAGGCTATGATTATGGAAAACAGGTGGGTACCATGCACGTGGCTAATCCACATATTGTTAATGGGGCCAAACTCTGGGAATGGGGTCCCGGCCCGGCAGGATCAATGTGGGATACAAAAGTTCTGACCGATTCTGACGGACCATATGCCGAACTGATGGTTGGTGCATATTCGGACAATCAACCAGACTACAGCTGGATCAAACCTTATGAGGTTAAAAAGTTTAAACAATACTGGTATCCGCTGAGGGAAACAAAAGGAGCAAAAAATGCAAATCTTGATGCCACCTTAAATTTGGAAATGGAAAAAGACGATAATATATTTATCGCAGCTAATACTACCACTGAATTTAATAAGGCCAGGATCATACTGGAACATTCGGGAGAGATCATATTTGAAAAAACTATAAAGATTGATCCGTCAACTCCTTTTAGCCATAAGGTTGCCTCACCCGGTGAAATCAAAAAGCAGGATTTAAAATTGATTCTTCTATCCGATGACAATAAAGAAATAATCTCTTACCAACTAAAAAATGATCCCTGTCAGGAAAGTCTTCCGGAAACGGTAAAACCGCCTGAAGAGCCAAAAGAAATAAGCTCGAATGATGAATTATACTATACAGGACTTAGAATAAGACAGTTTCATAATTCCTTACTGAACCAGGAAGATTATTTTCTGGAAGCACTTAAAAGAGATTCTCTGGATGTCCGGTGTAATAATATTATGGGAATAATCCACATGCAAAAAGGTGAGTATGAAGTGGCAAAAGGTTACTTCTGGAATGCCATTTCCAGGATTACAAAAAACTATACCCGGCCACGGGATTGTGAACCATTATATCATCTGGGAGTTATATTACAGAAACAGGGGCATTACGAATCGGCTATCGATATCTTATACCAAGCTGCATGGGATCATGAGTTCAGCTCTCCCACTTATTTTCACCTTGCACAAATCTACAGTATCAGGCATGAGTATGATCTTGCACTGGATGCTCTGAATAACTCACTGAATACCAATGCAATGAATATTAATGCTTTATGTCTGAAAACCTCTCTGCTCCGCCTGACCGGGAAATTTGAAATGGTCATTCAAGCAGGAAATCAAATGTTTGAGATTGACAGAATGAATCAATATGTAAGCAACGAATTACAACTTATATATGAACAATTAAAAAATACTAATAACCGAAATCAATATCAGGCACTACTAACTCAATTATTGCGTGATTACCCTGAAAATTACCTTGAATTAGCCGTAAGTTATATGAATTCAGGATTGTATCCGGATGCGATCAGACTGCTGGACATGGCACAAAATTCTGAGAATGAAAAATTAAAAAATTACTCATCCATATATTATTATTTGGGATACCTGAATCACCTGACAGGAGATCTGGATCAGGCCGGGAAAAATTTCGAACGGGGAATGAAATTGCCTGTTGATTACTGCTTCCCGTTCCGATTGGAATCCATGTCTGTGTATGAAACAGCATTATCATATCATAAGGATGACTCCCGGGTTCAT
>CAZGOR010000273.1:0-5827 GCA_964527875.1 uncultured Bacteroides sp.
AAAAGATGTTTGATATTATCCTGAATATTATGCCGGAATGGGTTGGGAATATTAACTAATATGATGATTTTGCCTGGGAACAGGATACAGCTTCGCTAAGTGATCCAGTCATTTAAAGTGACTGGATCATTACCTAAAAATTTCGCAAACGGATACGGCTTCGCCAAGTGATCCAGTCACTTTAAATGACTGGATCATTACAAACACCATCACAATCATTTATCCCTCGATAAATGAAATATCGGCTGTTACATCTTATGTTGTTTAACACATTTCTGTCTCAATTACCTTCGTTGGGTATTAATTACTTATTTTGTTATTTTATTTTATTAATTCCTTAAACTAGTGATCATGAAAAGATTATTCCTTTCTATGTACTCTTTACTTTTCTTTTTTATTGCAACTATTTCAACCTTCGCACAACCTCTTGACATGGATAAGCTAAAGGAGATGAAGGCACGAAGCATCGGGCCGGCAGGCATGAGCGGCAGGGTCACAGCCATTGATGCAGTGGTCAGAAATCCCAATATTATCTATGTGGGAACAGCCTCTGGTGGTGTCTGGAAAACAACCAGCGGAGGAACTGAATGGGATCCTGTCTTTGATGATCAGAAAGTACTCAACATCGGTGCGATAGCCATTACGCAGTCTAATCCGGATGTTGTATGGGTTGGGACAGGAGAGGGGAATCCGCGAAATTCATTGAACCTGGGCGCTGGCATTTACAAATCTCTCAACGCCTGTAAAACCTGGGAATTAATGGGACTGGAAAATACCATAAATATTCACAGGATCATTATTGACCCGCGGGATGAAAATACAGTATATGTGGGAGCTATTGGCAATCCCTGGACTGAACATCCTGAACTGGGAGTTTTCAAAACTGTTAATGGAGGAAAAACATGGGAAAAGATCCTTTATGTGGATGAAAAAACCGGTGTGGCAGATCTCATTATGGATCCGTCAAATCCCAACAAATTGATCGCAGCTATGTGGCAACACCGGCGTAAGCCCTGGTTCTTTGAATCAGGAGGTCCGGGTTCCGGATTATATATTACAATCGACGGGGGTAAAACTTGGACAAAGCGTACAGCAGAGGATGGACTCCCCAAAGGTGAACTGGGGCGCATCGGGGTAGCCATCGCACCGGGAAATCCGGCAATCGTTTATGCCATTGTCGAAGCCCAAAAAAACGCATTATACAGATCAGAAGATGGCGGCAATAAATGGACCATGATCAATGACAAAAACGAAATCGGGAACAGGCCATTTTATTATTTTGAAATCTATGTCGATCCCCAGAATGAAAACCGTCTGTATACAATTTATTCCAGAGTAGGTGTTAGTAATGACGGTGGAAAATCCTTTACAACCATCCTGGATAATATTCACTCAGACCATCATGCATGGTGGATCCATCCGGATGATCCGTCCTTCATCATAGATGGTAATGATGGAGGTATGGCTATATCGAGGGACCGCGGCAATACCTGGAGGTTTATTGAGAACCTTCCCGTTGCCCAATATTATCATATCAATGTAGATAATGATATACCATATAACATTTATGGTGGCATGCAGGATAATGGTTCCTGGAAAGGACCTGCATATGTCTGGAGCAGGGGAGGTATATTGAACAGTTACTGGCAGGAAGTCATGTTTGGTGATGGCTTTGATGTAGTACCCGATCCGGATGATTCCCGCTACGGATATGCCATGTCACAGGGTGGTGCCCTGGGAAGATATGATGTAAAAACAGGCTATTCTTATACAATCCGGCCTACCGCACCTGACCTGGATACCATATTGAGGTTTAACTGGAATGCAGCCATTGAACAGGATCCCTTTGATCATGCAACCATATATTACGGCAGTCAGTTTGTTCATAAAAGTACAGACAAAGGATTAACCTGGGGAATCATTTCTCCGGATTTGACCACCAATGATCCGGAAAAGCAAAAGCAAACCGAAAGTGGCGGATTAACATTGGATGTGACTGGTGCGGAGAACCATACAACCATACTTACCATCGCAGCTAGCCCGGTTGAAAAGGGTATCATCTGGGCGGGAACAGATGATGGTAATGTTCAGCTAACAAAAGATGGAGGCAAGTCATGGACGAACCTGTCAGCAAAACTTCCGGGATTGCCCCAAAACAGCTGGATCCCGCAAATCAAAGCTTCCGTTTACACTGCCGGAGAAGCATGGGTTATTGCAAATCATTACCGGATGGGTGATTTTACTCCATATGCTTTTCATACAAATAATTTCGGTAATACCTGGGAAAGGATTGTAAATGAAGAAGATGTGAATGGATATGCACTGTCAATCATCCAGGATACTGAAGAGCCAAACCTTGTCTTCCTGGGAACAGAACATGGTCTCTGGGTTAGTATAGATAAAGGTAAGAGCTGGATCCAGTGGAAAAATGGTTTTCCCTCAGTATCAACAATGGATCTTGCCATACAGGAACGCGAAGCTGACCTGGTGATCGGAACATTCGGCCGTTCGGTATACGTACTTGATGATATCCGCCCTTTAAGAGCCATTGCTGCTTCTGGAGGCAGTATACTGGATAAAAAATTTATCCTTTTTGATCCACCGGATGCTGTTCAGGTAGCAGCCTATAAAGCCGCAGCAGGAACCCATTTTCCCGGAGACGCATCTTTCAGTGGCGAAAATAAATCACCCACAGGAGTGTTAACTTTCTATCTTAAAAAAGAGGAGAAAAAGAAAGAAACACCACCACCTCCTCCCCCAAAAAATAAAAAAGAAGCAAGAAGTAAAACATCAATGCAAGATCAGTCTGTGAAAAATAATCAGGAACAAAATAAGATTAGATATGACAGTGTATCTGTTAATATCTTTAATGATGAGAATGAAATGATCCGGTCATTGAAATTTAAAACTGAACCGGGAATCAATAAAGTAACATGGGGATTGGATCAAAAAGGTGTCCGATATCCCCAAAGATCTTTATCCGGCCGAAGTAGAAGCACAAGGCAACAGGAACCGGGTGGCTATATTGCACTGCCTGGCAAATATAAAGTGATCATGACCTGTGGTTACCAAAAAGATTCAACCTGGATCAATATCATATTTAATCCCTATATCAGGGTATCAACAGATAATTTGAAAGCAACTGAATTGATCTACAATAATTTGAACAAAAGAGCAGACCTTGTCAGTAAAGCTGTTAACAGACTGGAAGAATCAAAAAAACTGACAGATAAAATCCTGAACCATTCAAAAGATATTCAATCTGACAATATTAAGGAATTATCAAAACTTACTCAATCCATACAGGATTCCCTGAAGACGATCGAAGATTTTATTTTTGGTGAAGAAATTGAAAAACAAGGTATTTCCGGTAGGACTGAAGTCACCGTTTCCTCAAAATTATATGAAGCAAACCGGTATATCAGGTCACGGCTGACAGGTCCAACCGATACCGAAAAAGAAATGCTGAAAGAGGTGGATATCCTGGTCAACCAGGCATTGGAAAAAGTCAATCATTTCTACAAAGATGTATGGCCAGATTACCGGAATAAAGTAGAAAATACCAATCTGATCATATTCAAAGATTACGAACCTTTGAATCTTGAATAAAAATAATATAAAGATCACAGAGGGCTACATAGAATATTCTATGTGGCCTTCTTTTTTCTCCGTGGTCTTTTTTTCATAAGGTCTATTTCTTCCCTGCGAACTTCCTTTTCCTCTGTACTTTTTTTCTGGATCTATTCTATCTCTGTGGTCCTCTGTGACCCTATTTAATTATATGATTTCCAATTTAATATTTATTCATCTTAAATATTTCCTATATTTTTAAAATATATTTTTCCCTTAATCGTCAAAAGAAATAGAGATACCTCAGAAAGATGACAACAGCAGAAGAAAAATATTTAAGTGAGATAGTACGAAAAGAGCAGGGCAGGTTATTTAGTTTTATCAAACGGCGGGTTGATAGTGAAACAGATGCCATGGATATCATGCAGGATGTGTTTTATCAGTTAACAATTGGTTTTAATGATATCCGCTCTGTTGAAAAGATTACCTCCTGGCTGTTTACAGTTGCAAAAAACCGTATCACTGATCATTTCAGAAAGAAAAAGCCGGCGTCATTTTCTTCCATTGAAATAAATCAGGAAGATGATCAGGATCAACCACTGATGCTCGAGGATATTCTGCCTGCACTGACAAAGGATCCTGAAGATGAATATATGAGAAATATGATATGGGATGCAATTGAGGAATCTCTTTCTGAACTTCCGGAAGAACAAAGAAAGGTATTTATACTGAATGAATTCGAGGATATGAGTTTCATCGAAATATCAGAAATAACAGGTGCGGGAATAAATACCCTTCTCTCAAGAAAAAGATACGCAGTACTTTATCTGCGGGAAAAATTAAAAGAATTATATAACCAACTTAAAACTTAATAGTTATGAGAACAACAAAAGTATATCAAATTGGGAAATATGTATTATGGGGAATATTGGGACTGGCTGTACTGGCAGGATTTGGATTCGTCGTCATGTGGCTCTGGAACTGGCTTGTTCCTGAATTGTTCAACGGACCGGTGGTCGGTTACTGGCAGACTGTTGGATTGCTTATCTTATCAAAGATTCTGTTTTCTGGTATCGGGCATGGACGATCTCATGACTACCGCGAGGATCAATCCAGGAAAGAATACTGGAAAAGAAAATTCCATAAAAAAATGAATGGTATTGCAGAAGAGGATAAAGAAAGTACGCAAGAATAAAGAAAGTACAGAAGAACAAAAGAGGTACAGAAGAATAGTAAAAAGAGGGTACTTGTCAGACAGGCACCCTCTTTTTACACTTTCACCGGTAAACATCGCACACGCAATGAACCCGGATATTTTAAGACTAATAAATCTCCACGACAGTCTTAACAAATGGAAAGGATGGAAAATTTTTTAAATTTTCTTCATTCTTTTAATCCTGCACTGAATTCGAATTTCACTTTCGCCTGCACCGAAATGGTTTTATAGGTACGTTCTTCAAGGACACCTATTGCAGAAAGTATAAATTCATCTTCGAAAAGATAATCCTTTACATCATCTTCATTCAATACAGGTTCAAGTTCTCTTGATCCATCAGGAATATGATCAATGGATACAATGGTTTTTTCCTTAAGTTCTTCTGTATATATTGTTACACTTATCTTTTCAAGCGGATCAAATGTGATCGAAGCATCAGAGTCGGTAATCTTTAATACCGCTTCTTTTACATGAACCTCCTCAAGCTTTTCCTTCGACACCCCATTTGCCTCAAGTAAGCTGTCAAGATCAGATTTAGCTACTTCTTCAGTAAAAATATGATAGCCTGTCTTATCAATAGGATCCACTTCAAAATCAATGATATAATAATCGCTCTCGAAAGTGAGAAGATCACTGAGAATTTCTTCACAACCAGCTGAAAATAAAAATAATATTACTGTGATACTCAAAATGCGAAAATAAATCTTCATCTTAAAATGTTTTATTCTGTAAAAAGTATAAATTTAAAGATTGTTCAAATTTTAAATATTTACATTCTGTTAATTTTGACTAATTGCTACTTTTTTTATTTTAAAATCTAAGAAGATACAATGAGTCTAAGCACATTTCTTAAAAAGCTCATCCCAAGCGACAAACATTTTTTTCCATTGTTCGAAGATCTTTCAGGGCAGGTTCTTACAGCAGCTTCTGTATTAAATAAGGTTCTTGAACACGATGACCCGCTTGAACATAAAAAATTACTCAAACAGATAAAGGAATTTGAAACTGTTTCAAAACAGGTTGACAGTTTTTATAAGATAT
>CAZGOR010000274.1:0-5822 GCA_964527875.1 uncultured Bacteroides sp.
TCGATCCTGAATCCGGCGAAATAAAGGTATTTAATCATTATTATAACCGCTTTGGCCAGGTTCCCATTAACCAGGTGTATAATATTTGTGAAGACAGTAAAGGACAGATCTGGATATCTACCAAAGACGGCCTGCAGATATTTGATCCCCGGACGGAGGAAATTAAACGCTATGTGCCGGATTCTTCAGATCAGAATTTTACAGGAAATGTTAAGGTCAACACCGTGTTTGAGGACAGTAACGGAAGTCTTTGGGCAGGAACAGAAGAAGGTCTCTTTTTGTTCGATCCCGCCAGAGCATCATTTAAAAAGATTCCTGTATCCGGTAATAAAGGCATTCAAACAAGAAAGATCAACATCATATCGGAAGATTCTCAGGGTTTCCTCTGGGTTGGCACCGATCTGGGATTCTTCAGGATGTCAGGGGATAGGGATATACTCAATTATTATAATAGTATTGAAGCCGGCAATAAAGAATTTCCTGTATCCTCGGTTTATTCCATCAGGGAAGACCGGAGTGAAATTATCTGGCTGGGAACTTTTGAAGGACTGGTAAAGATTGACCGTAAGAAAAAAAAATTTGCCATATTGGATAATTCCGATGATGGGATACCCGGACTGTCAAGTAATATGATTTCCGCCATCTTTGAGGATGACCGGCAGCGTCTTTGGATTGGAACATGGGGTTTCGGCCTTAATATTATTGACCACAACAATAACAATGTAACGGTCTTCTCAAAGAATCATGAAAATTACAGGCAAAGGATAAGCAATGATTATATTCATTCGATTTTCCGGGATAGTGAAAACCGGATCTGGATTGGAACATCTGATGGTGTAAATTTCTATAACGGGACAGATACAAGGTTCAGAACATTATGTAATAATAATCCGAATATATCCTGCAGTGTGTTCAGAAATAACGCGGTTTATGATATTCTGGAGGACCGCTCCGGCAATATCTGGTTTGCTGCTGCCAACGGAGTGCATAAATACATTAAAAAGCATGATGAGATCAGGAGCTACTATATGATTTTCAGTGGGAAGGAGACATTTGACATGAAGTTGACATATTGTCTTCTTGAAGACCCGGATGGTATGATATGGATTGGTACTGAAAACGGGCTGGTTAAATATCATCCCGAAGAGGATATATTTCAGATATACAGGAAAGATGGTGTTGATGATTCCGGATTAAGCAGTAACGTCATATATTGCCTTTATCAGGATTCACGGTCTGTGATGTGGTTTGGGACATCATCCGGTCTTAACAGGTATGATAAAGTGTATGATAGTATATGGTTTTATGCTGAATTTGATGAATTGCTTAACAACCAGATCTATGCCATTCAGGAAGATAAGGATTCATGTTTATGGCTAAGTACAAACAGGGGGCTTATGCTGTTTGATCCTCTTCATGAGGATTATTTAACTTTCGACCTGTCAGATGGTTTACAGAATTATGAATTCATACAACGCTCCTCCTTCGGAAATGATTCCGGCGTACTTTATTTCGGAGGTATTTCAGGATTGAATTATTTCCACACCGATTCCATTCATTTTAATGAACATATACCTAACATATCCTTTAAAAATTTCGAGATAGATGGTGAATTGGGCACGACCATTCTGCCGCTGGAAAGGACCCTGGCTGTGGAGGTAAAGAAAGGAGAACGGATATTCACAATTGGTTTTTCTGCCCTTGACTTCACCTCTCCTGAGAACAACAGGTATATATATAAGATGGTAAAACAGGGTTCAACAGGTTCATGGATACACATTGGAAACCAGCATTATGTGACCTTTTACAACCTGTCGCCGGGCAATTATATTTTCAGCGTAAAAGGGTCAAATAATGATAATCTTTGGAATGAGGAAGAGGCATCTCTGAAAGTAATTGTACCTCCCCCATTCTGGAGTAGTTGGGTGGCTTATTTGATATATTTCATTGTAGCCTTTATCTTGGTTTATCTGATCATTCAGATCCGTACCAGGACTTTAAGAGAGTCAAACAGGATCCTTAAAGAAAAGGAAGCAACAGCAAAGTTGGTTGAGAAGCACCGGGAAGAATTGATATTGAAAAACAAGAATATTACTGATAGCATCAATTATGCCCGGAGAATACAGGTAGCTCTGCTTCCTTCCATGGAAACGTTCAAAAAGATCCTGCCGGATTCATTTATATTATATAAGCCAAAAGATATTGTAAGCGGAGATTTTTACTGGATCACAGAGGATCAGAACAAAGTGTTTGTGGCTGCTGTCGATTGTACAGGTCATGGTGTCCCGGGGGCATTCGTTTCAATCATAGGATTTGAGTTCTTCAGGAACATTACCTCGGGCGGGAGGATCACGAGCCCGGCAAAAATACTGGATCTGCTGAATGAAAACTTTGTAGAAATTTTCTCGGATAGGCAACAGGTTTACCTGCAGGATGGAATGGATCTGAGCCTGTGTGTTTTAGACTGTAAAGAGAAGTTACTTGAATATGCCGGGGCGAACAACCCTCTTTATCTGATCAGGGATGAAACAATCATCGAACTGAAAGCAAACAGGTTGTCAATAGGTGCCGGCGTTCGTGCTGTTTCAGATAACCGTGCATTTAAGGCCCATCAGATCAATCTTCAGAAAGATGATATTTTCTATATGTTTTCTGATGGTTACTCAGACCAGTTTGGAGGACCGGAAGGTAAAAAATTCAAGTTCAGAAGATTCCGGCATCTTTTATTGACCATACATAAACTCCCCATGGATAAACAAATGGCTCTTCTTGATGCCAGTATAGAAGAATGGAAGGGTGACCATGAACAGATCGATGATATTATGGTTATCGGTATCAGGCCGGACTTCTGGGAAGAGTAGTTAATCACCGGGCAGCAGGTTCTTCATCTTTTCGACCAGCTCACCCACCTGGAATGGTTTGCTGATGTAATCATCCATCCCCACGGCAAGGCAGGTTTCCCGGTCACCCGACATCGCGTTGGCCGTGATGGCCAGGATCGGTGTGAAAGTATTGGTGCTGCTTTCTATCTCCCTGATCTTTTTCGTTGCCAGAATACCATCCATCACCGGCATCTGAATATCCATCAGGATGATATCATATTTTGAAGTACCAAACTTGTCAAGAGCTTCCTTCCCGTTGACAGCAATATCAATGTTCCTGACAACCTTTTCAAGATTCAGTACAACAATTTTCTGATTGATCAGGTTGTCTTCAACAAGCAACACATTGGCTTCTTTCAGTGAGATCTTTTTTTTGGGCGGCTGAAGATCAATGAAAGGTGATTCTGTGACGGCTTCCCTACGGACCTTCTTGTCACTTTTCTGAAAGACCAGATCAAAACTGAACTTTGTTTCATGATCATACATCTCGGTAACTAAAACTCCTCCAAGCAGTTCAATTAATCTGGAAGGAACAGTAAGGTTAATGCTTTTGGGATCCAGGGGCAATAAAGCAGAATCATCCGCTGACGGAATATCGCTGATATCTGTTTTTACACGGCTGACCAATAAATTAAACCTTATGGTAACCTCTTTCTCGGTTTCCTTTTTATTAATAATATTGATATCAATCTTCGATTTTGACTGATCTTCATCATACCGGGTAATTTTTTCGATAAGACTCAGAAAGAATTGTTTGATCCTGACCGGATCCCCGATGATCTGATTGGTCAGTGTCTCATCCTGTTTCATATGAATGATCAGTCTGTCACTTTCTTTATTGCTGAATAATTGAAGAATGTTGTCAATAGACGAATACAGGTCAAAATGTGTTCGTGACTCTTTGAATTCACGCACATCAATACCGGATGCCTGAACGATATCATTTACCGCATCAACGAGATTATTTGCAGAGGCCAGAATGGTATCAATCAGATCGCGTTGCTTGCTGTCAAGCATTGACTCGCTTACCAGGTTGCTGATCAGTGTGATATTATTGAGTGATGTCCGCAACTGATAAGAAAGTCTTGTAATGAACTCGTCTCTTTGCCTGGTTTCATCTGCGGCATTTTCAAGCGCTTTATCCAGATATTTGATATTCAGTAACTTGAGATATTCATATGAATAAACCAGCAGAAAGATCGCTGCATAAGCTGTTGCTATTCTCAGGATAAATCCGCCATTATAATCCATTTTAACAAAACTGAAATTCGGGATCATCAATATCATAATAATACCCAGAAAAATCACGGAAGCCAGACTTCCACGTTTTAATCCAAGCAACACAAGACAAAAAGCGGGGAATGTCAGGCTCCATAAATAACCCAGATCCCATGGTCCCCCCTCAATGATCAGATAATACATCAGGAGTGAAAAGATGGTGACGAGGAAATATTCTGAAAATACGGTATTCTGTGTACGGAATAGATAAAAAATATTGAAAAGATTCAGGAGAGAAATGGCGAAAAGTATACCGGAAAGAACAAAATTGCCGTTAAATACTTCAAGTACAGTATAAAAGAGCAGAAACAATAAGGAAATTAAACTGAATGCGTTGATCAGTATGATCCTGTTCAGCTTTCTGGATTCTATCCTGCCATAAAGGCCAAAAGAGAAAATTTTGAATATTTTCTCAGAGGAGAACATGACTTCAGGTATATTATCCTTAATTTTACAAATAATTTATTTCCGCCACCGGAATATAAAGATAAACAAAAATATTTGTTCGCATCAACGTTTTTCAGATCATTCCTGGCAACAAAGTCATAGAAATGTCTAAATATTCGATCATCCATATAATTATCCTGTTATTCTCCCTTTCGTTGTCTGTTTTTTCGCAGCCCGACACAACACAAATGGTATTATATACACCTGAGTTTAAATTTGCAGATGGTATTTACCTGAACTTTATGCAGGTCAGAAACAACGATCCGATACTTAAATCCAGATTGATAACGGATGTTGAATATCACAGTAAGGATTTTTTTGAGCAGGTACTGGACAACAGGTATATATATTTTTTCGACCAGGTGGGTATACGGAAACAGGTAAAAACGTCAGATATATGGGGATTCAGCCGCAACGGGATTCTTTATATTGCCATGGAAGACGGTTTTTACCGTATTACAATTGTGGGCAAGATATGTCACTTTGTGGCAACCATCACCACTTACGATACACGTTATTATGATCCCTATTATTACAATCCTTATTATTATAATTACTATCGTTATGGTGGTTACCCTTCTACTTATTCAACAAATGAGTTGAGGCAATACCTTCTTGATTTTGATACTGGTGAAGTATTGAGCTATAACAGGGAAAGCCTCAAGGTATTGCTGATGAAGGACCCCGAATTGCATGATGAGTACAGCCAGCTGAGAAGAAAGAAACAAAAACAGCTTAAATTTCTATATCTTAGAAAATTTAATGAAAGAAATCCTTTGTATATACCGGTTCAAAATAATTAAAACCTAATTCCATGAAAAAATTAATATCTTTTTTATCTGCCGCGGTTATCGTGTTCCCTTTATTTTCGCAGGAATATTTACCGACACGGGAAGACCTTGAGAAGTTTCTTCAAACGAAAACCCTTGTTGTCCTTGACAGGAATCCTTTGAACACATATGATGCAGAGATACAGGAAGCGATGGAAAATGAGTGGACGCTCACGGAATATGATTTCGTCAAGTATGAAGAATTTGAAGAGAAAAGGAAAGATCCTGCTTATTCTTTTCTGATGCTTGTGAATGTAACTTTTGAAAAGGATAAGTTAAACGCTGTATATAAGTTTTTGAATCTTTCACTTGGCGGTGATTATTACAGTATGAGCCAGATGCCGGATCTTGTCTCTGTTCCGGTAGCATACAGGAATGTTGAAGA
>CAZGOR010000275.1:0-5818 GCA_964527875.1 uncultured Bacteroides sp.
CATTTTTCCATAGGTAAGATCTTTATTACTCAGAAAGGAGGGTGCCACAACCAGGATTGCCTCTGTCCAGATACCCCTCATAGGATTCGGTTCATTATCGCGTGTGTCATATATTATTCCTGCTTTAAGAAGAGTGTTATTACCGCCATTGATCTCATCCCCGGGGATGATATTCCAATCGTAAGCATACAGACCGTATAATCCTCCTTTGACGTATGGAAGTTTGTCTTCTTCCGTTTTTCCTTTATTAAGCTTGTCAATATTTACAGTATCTATCTTGTTGTTATAGAATTCAACACCGCCAAACCATTTGAGTTTCTTCCCGGTAATGTCCCCGGAGAAGTCTGCCCTTAGCCTGATCAGTTTTCTTTCCTGCCTGTAGAACAACCTGGAAATATACAATGCATCTTCATCTTCTTCAAATGCATTGTTGTATTTTGATTCATACCCGTTAAATCCATAAAAGTCAAGTGCCTGCTCGGTAAGATAACTGACTTCGGCAGCAGTTCTTATTCCGGGTATGAGCCTGTCGGAATCATACTGAAACATGGCAATTCCGCTTCCTTTGGTTGTCCTTGAATATTCAAAGTATAAAGAATGATCGTATAACGGATATCTTGATCCATCCCCGAAGTTGTAAAAATTAACCAGGGCACCATATTTGAATCCGACATCCCTGTTGTATGCAACAACAGGCACACCGCCCAGTGTCCAGCCGGTTTTGATGGAATCGGATTTTGTCTTTTCTCCTGAGTCGTGAGTCGTGAAATATTTGCGCAGCAAATATTCGCGAGCGGGTTGTGATTGTGGCCCTGTGTGAGCGAGCAATCGTGAGTCGTGATTTTTTTTCACTGAGCCAGAATTTATCTTTTCTTTTTTACCTGATTGTTCGTCTTCCTGTGCAGAGACCATGGAAAAACAAATAAGAAAAGAAAGAAAGATGAATAAATATTTTTTCATTTAAGTACTTAGGTTTAGCGATTTATTGTCACCAATATAGGAATTATTTTTAATTTTATATTATACAACTGCCGGTTACCGGGGATTGTAATAATCTCTGATCTGTCAAGTCATTCCGACGAACGTAGTGAGGAGGAATCCCGTAATCGCATACAAATAGTTAAGATATTGTGAAATCGGCTAAAGTAGCACAAAGGTCAATGCAAGCTGCTTCCAGGAATCCGGTTGATAGTCTGAGGTATGAATAATCGTGAACGTGAGGGTTGTGTTAAAAAACGAGAACTTAAAATTTGAGGCCCAAACATAAGAGCAACCATTCCTTTTACTCTTAACTCTAAACTCTGCACCCACCAGGAAACAGTAATATCCGCTGAAATGCAGTGAAGGCGGACAACCAGTAACCAGTCAATCCCCACACTCTGAAATTCAAATTCTCTGATCATTATCTTTAACTGAAAACTTAGAAATTAGAACTACTTTTGCACACCCACCCCCCAACCCACACTTAACTTTAAACTTTGAACTTAGAACTATACAATGAGTACCAGATCACTCAGCACCATCTACTTTTCTGTCGGTATCATATTCATTGCCCTGGAAACGATACAGGTAACCTGGCCGGCCATCATTGTGAAAGCATTGATCATACCGGTTCTGTTTTTGATTTATTATCGTTTGATCAGAAATCAGATGAATGGCTTCCATAGAATGATCCTTGCTGCTTTTATCTTCTCATGGTTCGGTGATATCACTCTTCAATTGCAACAGTTGAATGATCTGTTTTTTATGACCGGGCTTTGCTGTTTCCTGGTGGCTCAGGTAATCTATCTCACAGCATTCTTCGCTACACCTGGAAGAAATGTATTGTTCTTCAGGAAAATATACCTTATTATTCCTGTATTGGCTTATGGAATAATACTATTGTATTTTTTATATGACGGACTGGGTGATATGCGGATACCTGTAATCATATATGCCGTTGTGATCCTGACCATGTTAACGGCAGCAATGAATCGGCAGGGGAAAGTGAACAAACAAAGTTATATCCTGGTTCTGATTGGTGCTGTATTGTTTGTACTGTCGGATTCATTGATTGCCATTGATAAGTTTGCATACCCTTTCCTCCTGGCAAGGATCGCAATCATGACAACATACATTACGGCCCAGTATCTTATAGCTGTCGGATGTTTGAAACAGTTTGGGATTCAGTTTGAATAGAATAATCTGTGATCCAAAATAGTAGAAATATATTTTAAAGAAATCCTGTAATGTATGCCGTGTTTTCGATTTTTTAACTTTAAAATTATCATTATAAAATCTCCGTCATATGAAAACAATCAAGCGTATTCTCCTGGCTCTGGGTATTATCATTATTCTTGCCCTTATAACCGGTTTCCTTCTGATCAGGCATATTTCAAACAGGGCTGTGCCTGATTATAATGAAGATGTTTCTGTGCAGGGACTGGTTAGCTCTGTTGATGTTTTCAGGGATGAATTCGGAGTCCCTCATGTATACGCGCAAAATGAGGGAGACCTTTACCGGGTAGTAGGTTACCTGATGGCGCAGGACCGTTTATGGCAGATGGATCTCTTACGAAGGGTTACATCAGGACGTTTATCGGAAATCTTTGGTGAGGATATGGTTGACACAGACCATTTGTTACGCTCCCTGAGAATACAGGAAAAATCAGAAATGGTAATAAAAGTAACTGATCCTGTCATCATCGGGTATTTGGATGCCTTTACAGATGGTGTAAACCAGTATATGACTGCATGTCAGAAGAAGTTACCCTTTGAATTTGCTGTCCTGGGCTATCAACCTGATCCCTGGGAAACTGTTCATTCAATGAACCTGATAGGTTATATGTGCTGGAACCTGACATCGGGCTGGGCTACAGAAATGGTTCTTCATAAAATACATCAGGTAGCCGGTCAGGAAAAATTTATTGAATTGTTACCTGATTTGTCTATTCAGGAACCTGTATATCCTGATTATACACTATCCGGTATTCCCGATCCCGAAATTGATATGATGGCTGTAATGGAAAAAATTCGTGGATTGGGAGTACAGGTTTTTTCCGGCAGTAATAACTGGGTAGTCAGTGGTAAATTAACGGAAACCGGATTTCCTATTGTGGCCAATGATATGCACCTTGGACTGGATGTTGCACCGGGAATATGGTACCAGATGCACCAGGTCGTTGAGGGAAAGCTCAATGTGACGGGTGTTATGCTTTCCGGGGCACCTTTTATTGTTTGTGGCCATAACGACAGCATTGCCTGGGGTATGACCAATGTGACGGTGGACAATATGGATTTTTATGAAGAAACGATTAATCCGGAGGACAGCAATCAATACAAATTCAATGGTGAATGGAGAGATATGAAAGTAGTGGAAGAAAAAATAGCGGTTAAGGGTGGGGATATGGTTACAAGAATCAATCGATTTACGCATCGCGGACCTGTTATATCCGGATTTCGGGATATTAAGGATAAGGTTATTTCCAGCCGTTGGATCGGTAATGAATACAGCAACGAGTTGAGAACTGTATATTTTTTGAACAGGGCGGGAAACTGGAAGGAGTTTACTGATGCTGTCAGCACTTTCATATCCATCAGTCAGAATATCGTATACGGTGATGTCGCCGGGAATATTGGCTTGTATTGTGCTGCCGGGGTACCCATCAGGGAAGGTAATCCGGCTTTTATTGCCCCGGGAGATACGGATTTGTTCGACTGGAAAGGGCTGGTGCCGTTCGAAAAACTGCCTCATGCCTTTAATCCGCCTGAAGGTTTTGTTGTATCGGCCAATAATAAAACCACCGGCCCGGACTATCCCTACTATATGGGCCACTGGTATGACCTGCCAAACCGCTACAACCGGATTGTTGAAATGATCAGAGCAACCAGGAAACATAATAATGAGACTATCAAAAAGATACAGATTGACCAGCAGTCGAAATGGGCTGAAAAAATTCTGTCGTCAGCCTTACCATTGGTTGATAAAAATGATGAGCGAATAAGCGGAAACACTGTTTTTAATTCATTGAAATCGTGGAATTATGATTTTTCAGTTGAATCGGTTGAAGCCATGCTCTTTGAAGTATTTTATATTAAAATGATTGAATCGATATTTATGGATGAGATGGGGGAGAATCTTTATGAAGAGTATCTAAGGAATGATGTGCTGGCTTCTTATGTTATAGATAAAATTGTATCGGGTGAACAAATCAGCTGGTGTGATGACGTTTCTACTCCTGATAAGGTTGAAGACATCAGTGATATTGTTAATTTAAGTTTCATCCGTGCATTCGAATGGTTAGAATCTTCCTATGGTACTGATCAGGAGAACTGGCAATGGGGCAGGCACCATCAACTTAGCTTCAAACATTCGCTCGGTAGTGTTAATATTCTGAACAAAATCTTCAAACTCGAACGCGGGCCATTCCCTGTGAGCGGAAGTTACCATACCGTGTGTCCTTATTCCTATCCATTGGGAAATCCGTTTGTTGTCAATCATGGTGCATCCGAACGTCACATATTTAATCTGTCCGATTGGGATGCATCCCTGACTGTCATACCCACAGGATCGTCCGGTATTCCGGCAAGTGATTTTTATTGTAATCAGAGTGAGATGTATATCAATAAGGAATACCATGCCGATCCGTTCAGCAGGGGAGATGTTGAGAAATTGGCACATTATCACGCGGTCTTCAGGGGGGAATGAGATCATTCGTTTTAAATTAGCTTGCAGTCAGGAAGCAAGTTAGCGATGGGGAGAAGGCGTGGATGAGAGAAAGGGGGAATGGGCGAATGGGAGAGTGGGAGAGTGGGAGAATGGGAGAATGGGAGAATGGGAGAATGGGAGAGTGGGAGAAGGAGTTAGATAATATAGCTCAAGGCTTTAGGCTTGGGATTGGAGGGCATTCCTAAACCTTATGGTTTTTAGCCCATTTCATTAAGTGAGGAAGAGAGGAAGTGAATGGGAGAGAAGGAGAATTGGTGAAAGGGCGAAGGAGCGAATGAGTGATTAGGAGATGGAGTGAAGTGATAAATGATCCCCGGTTATCCCACACCCGTACCGAACGACACATTCGGGTGGGGTTGGAGGTGTAAAATCCCCAGAAGGATGTCTGAATGGACAATAATGACCGGCTAACAACTTTATTTGATTGTAAAATCCAGATCGTATGCAGTAAAACTTATCTCACATTTCGCATCCGGATCAGTGCTGCTCTCAAATTGCGTTTTACTATCCTTTTCTATGTGAATTAACGGCTTATTTGAAAATCGTTCCTTCGGGTAATTAATACTTCCATATTTGTTTTCGCATGAAAGCATATAGTTTAATGCGGGATCAGTGATCAGTGTTACAGAACCGTATTTAAAGTTACCGTCGAAGCCGGAAAACTGTTGAGATAACTTGTTGACTTTTAATCGGATTTCATATGCATCCGGCATACTGATACTGTTCCCGGCTATGCCGAGATAAATATCATCGTACTTTGATTCGGTACATGAAATATCGTCAACCTGGTTTATTTTAAGAGTACATTCATATATGGAGGAAATACTCAGATTGCCTATCTTTTTGGCATTAAGTTCGGAGTATTTTGCATCATAGCTGAGCGATTCGTAGCTGCCACCTTTAACATCGGTTTCGTAAAGATCGAAACCGGCATCGTCCATTTGTCCTCCAAGCAGAAACAGAGAGTAACTTGCTTTTATCCGGATACATGTCAGATTTTTAATATCAAAGTCATCATCATAGGACCTCCCTTTTAATTCATTCACCGATGAAAATTCCAGTGTGGAGTACTTCGATTCTATTTCCACGGTTTTTAAATTTTGTGCAGTT
>CAZGOR010000276.1:0-5801 GCA_964527875.1 uncultured Bacteroides sp.
AATAATAGAATTTTTTGTAGAGCCGCGCCGCGGCTCTACAAATTCCTAATTATCAATAACATCGAATTAATCGCACAACATGTTGTATAACCAGTTAAGAGTTAGTTTTATCATCTCCAACTTTCATTGATTATATTTGATCGAATCAATGAGGAATAAATTTAATGCAACTTCAACTTTTCGGAGAAGAGCCAAAATCAATTTTAAAATGAAAAACAAAATGATCAAGACTGACCGAATTAAAATATGGTTTGGAGGATTATTACAGTCCATATGGAAAGCAATCAAGTTCTCATTTAAATATTTTCTTGATCTGATCAGGCCTGAACCTTCTGCCTGGACAGGCGCATCGATAGGAACTGCAGCTATTGTGATCATTTTTTTACTGATCCTGTCAGGTCTTTACATTGGGAAAATGGGGATCATGGTAACAGGCCTTATGATGGTATTTTATATACTAATGGGTTTGGCCGGTGCCCTTGGATTATTTCTGGCTCTATATATACTGCAATTAATACCTGCTGTTTACAGATGGGTTTTGGCTGGTGCCCTGGTTATTTTGATTCAATGGTGGCCCGGCACCACTCAGGGTAAAATTATGATATCACTGATCACAATATTATCTGCTTCTTTCATTGCCGGTCCGTTAAGGGTATTTCTTATCAAAGGTTGGCAGGGCAACCTGTTGCGCAATAATATCGTCAATCTTTTTGTTTTTATCGTTGGATTAACAGGTCTGGTTTATGGATCTTACTGGATGCTCAGGGAGGGTGTAGAAGCGGATATTCCTGAAAATGCTGCATTGTTATCGGAATATAGGCCTGACCATATTCAACTGCCTGATCCGTCACAGGAGGGAAACTATACTGTACTTGAAATATTTTATGGCAGTGGCAAAGATAAACACAGAAAAGCGTTTGGTGAAAACATTGATATTAGGACAGACTCTGTTGACGGAAGCCGGTTTGTTTCAAACTGGGAAAAATTCCATGGATGGGCCCGGGCCAGATACTGGGGATTCGATGAGAAGTCACTCCCTTTGAATGCACGGGTTTGGTATCCCGGTGGCAAAGGACCCTTTCCGTTGGTTTTGATCGTGCACGGTAATCATATGGACAGGGATTTTTCAGATCCGGGATATGAGTATCTGGGGAGGCTGATGGCAAGCCGGGGATTCATATTTGCTTCAGTGGACGAGAATTTTCTGAATGGTACATGGTCAAATATCTTCAAAAGCCTGAAAGAAGAAAATGACTGCAGGGCATGGCTTTTACTGAAACACCTGGAATTATGGCACAAATGGAACAGGGATACAATCAATCCATTTTACGGAAAGGTGGATACTGCAAAAATTGCATTGATCGGACACTCCAGAGGGGGTGAAGCTGTTGCAATAGCTGCTGCTTTCAATCAACTGCCTTATTATCCCGATGATGCCACGGTACAGTTTGAGTTTGGATTCAGGATTGTTTCTGTGATAGCAATCGCTCCTGTTGACGGCCAGTATAAACCGGCTGGTGTGGGTACTTTTTTTAATAATGTCAATTATTTTGTGTTACAGGGTTCACATGATATGGATATGCAATCATATCATGGTTCACGCCAATACCAGAGGATTGAGTTTACAGATGATGATTTTCATGTGAAGGCCGGATTATATATCTGGGGTGCTAATCACGGACAATTCAATACAGTCTGGGGAAGAAACGATGTTGGTTATCCCGGGATTGCTCTATATAATAAAAAACAATTGATGCCGGAAGAAGATCAGAAAAAGATAGCCAGAATATTCATATTTGCATTCCTTGAATCCACACTGAACAAGAAATATGAATACCTGGCACTTTTCAGGGATTGGCGTACCGGCCATGACTGGCTTCCGGAAACCATATACCTGAACCAGTATGAAGATTCAAATTGCAGGTACATCTGTTCTTTCGAAGAAGATATCGACCTTACCACAATAACATCTGAAACAGGATCTGTCAGGATGGATAACCTGACTGTATGGAAGGAGAGAATGACCCCGCTGAAATGGGGTCCGCAGGATACAAGAGCAGTGTTTATCGGTTGGAACCTTGAAGAAATGGACTCACTCATTGGTAGTTATACAATATCATTTAAACCAGAAGATGAAGTTTTATCCGGCTTGAATGATGACCTTATATTTTCTCTTGCCCAATCAAAGGAGAGTTCAAATCCCCATCCGGCTGAAGAAGAAAACACAAATATTGATGATGAAAATCAAAGAAATGAAACCGGCTTTGAGCTTTCAAATACACTGAATCTGAATACTGAAAAAGAAGAAGAAGGTGGGAAGGAAAAGGAAAAAAAAGATTCGATAGATTTTACCATTATCCTTAAAGATACAAATGATTATACTGCACAGTTACCTTTGAGTCACCATGCCTTTTTACAGCCACAGCTGGAAAGCAAAATCATGAAAGCCGATTTTATGACTAAAACAGCAAAGTCGGAAATAGTATTCCAGACTTTTTTCTTTCCCCTTAAAGATTTTGTGGACGAGAATCCAGCTTTTAATCCTGAAGCTGTTGATGAGATCAGGTTCTTTTTTGACAGGACGAGTGAGGGAGTTGTAGTTATTGATGATATTGGATTCAGGAAAGGATGCAGCGAATAATATTCTGATGAGTCTTTTATAGATAGAACTAATTTAAAACAGGATATTAAAGGTTTTATTTAAGCAATTAAGCACCTGTTTACATGCGAGAAATAATTAAAGTTACTCTTAAATAAATAAACAGATGAAAACACAAATTAAATTCAAATCAATTCTTGCCATTGCATGTATGATACTGGTATCTTATTCCCTTTCTGCCCAGGTCAGGGGCAATCAGAATGTCATCAGTAAAAGCAGGGATGTTGGTACATTCCACAGTATTATGATTGAGGATGGGATAGATGCTTACATTCAGCAAGGCAGTACACAGAGTCTTGAAGTAGAGGCAGATGAAAATCTGCATGAATATTTAATTACGGAGGTAAATAACGGGGTTTTAAAGATCTATTTTGACAGGAATGTCTGGAACAGGAAAGCATCAAGAGCTTATATTACTGTTACTGATTTAAGATTACTTGAGGTTTCCGGTGGAGGAGATGTGGAATCGAAGGGAACCATTGAGGTTGCAGACATTGAGATCTCAGTCAGTGGTGGCGGAGATCTGGATTTCGATCTTGAAGCAGATAATCTGCATTGCAAAGTGAGTGGAGGCGGTGATGCAGAAATAGCAGCTAAAGCGGAATCCGTTGTCATAGATATATCCGGTGGCGGTGATCTTGATCTGGGAGCTGAAGCTGGCAGTTTTGAAGGAAACATCACCGGAGGAGGAGATGCAGATATTGCATTGGGAGCAGCAACAGAGAATGTAGAATTGAATATATCCGGTGGCGGCGATCTTGACCTTGGTACGGAAGCACAAAATATTTCGGTAAAAGTTTCTGGTGGCGGGGATGCTGATATTGCAGCCGGCTCTAATGTGAATGAAGTAAAGATTGATATTAACGGTGGTGGTGACCTTAACATTGCTACACAAGCCAAGAGTCTCAATCTGAAAGTTTCAGGTGGAGGAGATGTTGAAGCAGCAGGTTCGGCTGAAAATCTGAATGCAGGGATCAGGGATGGAAGTGATATGTCTGCAGATGCATTGAAGGTAACTAATGCAATCGTTACTCTGTCAGGCGGATCATGTGCGGAACTGCATGTAACAGGAAACCTGGAAATTACTGCTTCGGGTGGTGGGGATCTGTACCTTAAAGGTAATCCTCAGATTAAAAGTTCAGATCTTTCGGGAGGATCAAAGATCATTAGTAAATAAAAGGAATGATAGCTTTTCTGTGGCTGGGATAATCTTCGAACTTGTTTTTGTACCAGCGGTGGTGATCCCGTGAGCGGGGAACAAGGTTGACAAATGACCATATGGCAAAAGCCAGGGCTGCAGGGCTCCATGACATCATCGCAAATCCGGCCCATTCAATGATCTCACCCAGAAAATTTGGACAGGAGACATACCGGAACATACCACCTGATGGAATTGAATAAACCTGTGATGAATGATTCCGCAGCGAGAGGAGTTTCTCATCCGAGCTGATGTTCAGATACATGCCTGTGATAAATGCTATGAAGCCGATTATAAATCTTGGATCGGTCAGCCATGATATGTCGTAAACAGGGTGAAGAGTACTGAAATAATAGCCGTTTAAAAAACCGTTTATGATATTGAATATCAACGCGAAAAGGACAATTAACACAGGCATTTTCTTGTTTTCTGTCCTTATGCGCAGAGGATATATAATTGAACGGTTTATATAATGAAAAATCCATACGATCAGGAAGATCCATGTTATGCCGGCAATCCTGTACATTCCTGCAAGGAAGAATAAAACAAATACAAGCAATGCGGGGAGCTCCATGATGATCCATCCGAGGCGGTTTGATATGACAGGACCCCATCCTTTACGTGTATGCCGGCCATAGGGTGCAGGTATTTTCAACAGGACCGGAAACAATATGATGCTAAAACAAAGCCAGATATAAACCAGGGTATAAAAGTGGTTTTCAATCATAGGTACCTGTTATTTTTAAACCATTCAAGCGTATCCCTGATTGTTTCTTCCAGGGGCCGTGTCTCATAGCCAAGTTCATTCCTGGCTTTATCATTTGATATCTTACGGTGGCTGTGTTTGATGATATCGAGCGATTCGGCTGTATAGAGTGGTTCAGCCCCGCGCAGCCATGCATAAGCTTTAAGAAAGGGGACTCCCAGTTCAGCCAGCCAATATGGCATGATAATCCAGTTCTTTTTAACATCATAATATCCTGCAATGATCTTTACCAGATCGGGAAGGGAAAGCCACTTTCCTGAAAAAATATACCGTTCACCGGATCTTCCTTTCTCAATGGCCGAGATTGTCCCGGAAACAATATCACGTACGTCAACCCAGTCATAACCACCGGAAACAAGACCGGGTAACTTGTTCCTGCAAATCTGGATCAATGCTCTTCCTATCAGAGAGGGACTGAAATCATTCGGGCCAATGACAGAGGTGGGATTGATTATTAATCCGTCGAGGCCATCATTAAAGGCTTCCATTACAATTCTTTCGCTCAATGCTTTCGTCCTGTTATAAAGGATCCGGTCATTCAGAGCAAGGAGTCTTGATTCATCCAGCACTTCATTGAAAGGTTCCTGAACAAGGGCATGTATTGAACTGAAATGTATAAACCGTTTTACAGGATTTTTTTTGATTACCTCAAGCAGATTTTTAGTTCCGTCAATATTGATTGCCAGCAGATCACGATCGCTCATCCCCCTGATTGATATCGTAGCAGCAAGATGAATCACAATATCAGAGCCATCAACGAGGGTTTGCAGTGAATTTTTGTCAAGCAGGTTACCGGGTATTTTTTTAAGTGGAAGTCCATCAAGGCTTTGCCGGTTGCGGTTGATCAGGACCCTTAACGAATGCCCTTCTGATACAAGATGTCTGCATAGATTCGCACCGATATGACCGCTTCCGCCAGTGATTGAAATATGCATAAGGACTAAATGGTATAAAAATCCCGGGAAAGGTAATGATTTTTAATATTAATAATTGCTTGTATAGTATTTAGATTCTTTAAGTGGGCTATTTGGACTGTTTATCCAGAAGTTTTTAAAAAAATTTCGCGCAGATTTCCACAGAACAATAATTCTCTTTTGACACATCTGCAGGAATCTGCGTTAAAATCTGCGAGAAACATTAAGAAGTTTATTATTAATCCTGTTTTGAGCCAATCACAG
>CAZGOR010000277.1:0-3549 GCA_964527875.1 uncultured Bacteroides sp.
GTTCGGTCTTCAGGTTTTAAATATATTTTATTGTGCTTATCGGTTTGTACGCACTAAACAAGTCAATATTAGTAAATCTTTTTGGGAGAATAAGACTATGGATTCCAATGATAGACCTGTTAAAAAAACTCGTACGGAGTTGGTTGTAAAGATATCCTTCAGAGTATTATTAATTTTTATTTTTATGGGTTTATTGTTTTTCCTTCCTGCCGGAACATTGCAATATTGGGAAACCTGGGCCTATATCGTTACGCTTATTATTCCAGCATTTTTTGTAATTATGTATTTTATCAGGAAAGATCCGGATTTACTGGAAAACAGAATTTTGAAAAGACGTGAAAAGGAAAAAGAACATAAATCCATACAAAACATTTTTTCTTTTGTATTTCTAATCGGATTATTGATTCCAGGTTTTGATCATCGTTTTCATTGGTCTGATGTTCCATTTTTTATTGTTTTAATTTCCGACCTCTTTGTATTATTTGGATATTTAATGATAGTCAGTGTAATGAAAGAGAATAGTTATGCATCGGCAATAATAGAAACGAATAAAGATCAGAAGGTTATCGAAACAGGGCCTTATAAAATTGTCCGTCATCCCATGTATACCGGTGGTTTGATATTTTTAATATTTACGCCGGTTGCATTAGGTTCATATTGGGCGTTCATTCTTTTTTTAATATTTACACCCATAGTACTGGTTTTAAGAATAATAGGTGAAGAAAAATATCTAATTACCAATTTGAAGGGATATAAGGAATACTGCCAAAAAACAAAATATCGTTTAATTCCGCTTATATGGTAGGCTGAGATTATTTCTTTTTAATTTTTTTCAATACTTCTTCCTGCACTGAAGCAGGGAGTGGCATATATTGATAAAACTCCATCGAGTAGTTGGCTCTGCCACTCGACATATTCCTGAGTTGTGTAGCATAGCCAAACATTTCCATCAATGGTACTATACCATTTAATTTTTGTGCCCCTTTTCTATACCTTCTCAGGGATTCTATTTTACCTCTTTTTCTGTTTAAGTTATTGATAATATCGCCAATATATTCATCGGGTGTGTTGATCTCAATTTTCATAATGGGCTCCAGCAGGACAGGATTGGCTTTCAGGAAACCGTTTTTGAAGCAGATGGAAGCACAGGTCTGGAATGCCATATCTGAGGAGTCAACGGGATGATATTTACCATCAAGCAGTACAACTTTTACATCTGTAACAGGAAAATCCGAAAGGATACCTTCGTCCATTGTTTTCCTGATACCTTTTGAGACAGAGGGAATATATTCTGCTGGAATAACTCCACCCTTAATATTATCAATGAATTCGAAACCCTTACCCTCGTTGGGTTCGAGGCGCATAATAGTATGGGCAAACTGTCCCTTTCCACCGGTTTGTTTAGCGTGCTTATATTCGCTTTCAACTTCCATACTGATTGTTTCCCTAAGTGCAACAGCAGGTTCCCCGACTTCTACACCAACATTAAATTCTTCCCGGAGTCTGTCCGCGATGATCTCAAGATGCAGTTCGCCCATTCCTGAAATAACCGTTTCTTCTGTTTCATGATTAAAGCGAACATTAAACGAAGGATCTTCATTTGCCAGTTTGTTCAATGCTTCCCCGAATTTACCCTGATCTTTTTTGTTTGATGATGAAACTTTCATCTCAATAACAGAAGGGGGGACATGTATAGATTCCAAATATAATGGGTGATCGGGATCGCATAATGTATCACCGGTTCTTGTAAGCTTCAAGCCCACCAGGGCAACGATATCACCCGGACCGGCTTCACTGATCTCCAGTCGTTCTTTTGCGTGGATTTTTAATATTCTGCCAACCCTTTCATTTTTACCCTTCGTGGCATTAAGAAGCTGCATACCGCTTTTTAGTGTTCCGGAAAAGATCCTGATAAATGTTTGTTGTCCCACATAAGGATCATGAATGATCTTGAATGCGAGAGCAGAAAAAGGATCTTTGGGAGAGGGATAACGTGTATGTGATTTTTCATCATCATGAATATCCATGCCGACAACTGCGCCAATATCAGGTGGGCAAGGAAGGTAATCAACAATAGCATCAAGCAATAACTGAATACCTTTGTTCTTATAAGCGGCTCCGCAAAGTACTGGTGTGATCAGTAATTTTATTGTGGCTTTCCTAATAGCTCTTTTCAAGTGCTCCGGCGAAATAGGTTTTTCTTCAAGGTATCGTTCCATTATTTCATCGTCAAAGTCAGATAACTTTTCAATAAGTTGATCTTTAGCTGCTTTGCATTTAAGCTTGTATGACTCGGGAATATCAATTTCAATCCTCATGAAATCATGGAATTCATAAGCTTTGTAATTGACAATATCAATCATACCGGTAAAATTTTCTTCGGCACCAATTGGCATCTGAAGGGGTAACGCATTTGCATCAAGATATTGATTCATCTGGGTTACCACTTCATCATAATCTGCTCCTGTCCGGTCCATTTTGTTGATGAAAGCAATCCGTGGTACACGATATCGGTCGGCCTGATTCCAGACGGTCTCGCTCTGAGGCTCAACACCACCCACAGCACAAAAGATGGCGATCATGCTATCGATTACACGCAGTGAACGCTCAACCTCTATAGTAAAGTCGACATGCCCGGGTGTGTCGATCAGGTTTATCTGGTGATCCTCCCAGAAGCAAGTTATGGCAGCCGAAGCAATGGTTATCCCACGATCCTGTTCCTGTTTCATGAAGTCCGTGGTGGCTTGACCATCATGAACCTCACCGATTTTCCGTGTTGTCCCGGTAAAATAGAGGATACGTTCCGTTACTGTGGTTTTACCGGCATCAATGTGGGCTGCAATTCCAATATTTCTGAGTCTGTTCAGGGACATAAAAGCAAGGATGAGTCATACATATTAAAAAGCTGCAAACTTATCCATAATTTACCAAGTTAGGAAGAAAAAAGAGAAATATAAACTTGGAGGCTAAGGCAAAGGCTAAGGGTGTGTGGTTTAGGAGTTTAGTGTGTGAGGGGTTGCCGTTGTCGCAATGGTCGCATGTGTGGGTTGTGAATGGTGAATGTATTCGTGGATTGCAAGGTCACAATGGTCACAAGGTGTTGCAATTGCGACCACTGTGACAGCGAAGCGAAACCATTGCAACAATTGCGACAGAATGACCCTATGTGCAAATATCGCGGAGAAAATCTTGTTCTACAGGGGATTATTATCCATAGCATATTTCACACACTTATCCCAATCATCAGTGTAATGGTTTTTGATTTCTTTTAAGCTTTCCGGTGGGATGAGTGCTTCAGATCCAAATAGGGAATCGGGAAGTAAAAGACCAAGGTACAAGGTTATATAGCGGATCATACTAGGAACAAGACCTTTAATAACTCTGATGGTTTTATTGGTACCTGTACGTTTTCTTCGTATATCAATCCTTCCGCTCAGGTTATAAATCGTCTTCAGTTGTTTTTCATTGTAAGAAGAATGCCTTCGGGAAATATTTATCTTATTGATGTCATAACCGGTTCCAATATAAGCAGCAATTTTTTTAATAAAT
>CAZGOR010000277.1:3559-5795 GCA_964527875.1 uncultured Bacteroides sp.
TCCTTAAAAATTCGTTGGAACTGTTTGGATTTGAATAATTTTTCCGGATTATTCTGCATGTCATCATAAAAAAGCACAAAGGGTTTATAACTGAAATATTGTTCGAGTAAACTGATTAAAGGAAAGAAAAAAAGATTTTTCTGTTTCCAATACCCCTGATCATGTTTCAGGTCAAAAAAATCATGGAACTTCCAGGGATTTCCATTTTTTATATATCTCCTGTATTGGGAAGCAATCCAGCCGTCATGGCGTCTTAAAATGATAATTGTCTTAGTTTCAGGGAAAAACAAAGAAAAATCTTTAATGTAATTTTCAAACAACCGGTTATCCAATTCCCCTGAAACAAGGTATTTTTCATATTTCCCTTTTGATATGATCTTTATGGATCTCCTGTACTTCGTTCTCTGTATGTAATGCACATCCCTGAATTTGGGAAAAACATTATATTGAAGAAAAGTTGAGGCTGCTTTTCCCAATCCAACGTGAAAATAAATCTCCGGTGACGTGATCTTTTTTGTCAAATTTTGGAGGATGATTTTATGTTTTAAAAATACGAATATCTAAAGAAATGTTTTAAATGCGCTCAAACGTCTCAAAACATTAATAAATTGTTAAATGGTTAAATTGTCAATAATATGTGTCTTAACAGAATAGCAATTTAACAATATAACAATCTAACAATACAACAATGAATCTGGAAAAACAATTAGATTAACAATAATTAACAACAGTTATTGAGAATTATCATCCGATCATATGAATATTATTTGCATCTTTGCATTATTAAACAAAATGATCTTTGCAATTAATGATTGATTTCTTCGTTTATTCTTAATTGATAAAGGATAATTACGCTGCAGATCGCTGTAAGGAATCATTATAGTTTAAAACAATTTTTATTTATAAGGTACGATGGATATAAAAGTAAACGGGAAAGAATTACATGAACTCACAAAGGAGGAGTTATTCGAAGCAAATAACGAGATTAAACTTGCATTTGAAGAACTCAAACAAAAAACTATACAACAATATAATGTTGGTGACAGAGTGAGGGTGAAAAAAGGAAATGAACCTGATGAAGGAGTAATTGAGGGAATAGGCAGCAAAACGATTGTTGTCAAAGTACGTGATAATAAGATGATTGTTTCACCACGTATGATTGAAAAGATCAATTAATTTTTTCTTCCGGTTTGTCATATAAATCTCAACATGGGTTCAGCCACTATTCAGTGTTTGACTGAGTTCAGGCTCTGATAGTTCAATATGCTTATTGGTTTAAAAGAACATTCGATCATCAGGTTCACCGGCTTCTGCATTGTCATCAAACAGATTGTTCAAATGGTTATCAATATTCCCTTATTTTCCCACCTCCTGAATTAGTTTTTTAGTAAATTGCCTGATAAACCTGTTCAATATCTCTATTATAAGGTAGATATCATGAGGTATTGCATTACAGGCAAAAACTAAAAAATGCAAACCAAAAAAATAAAGACTGCAGTTATCGGTGTTGGTAAGATGGGAGAGATGCATGCAAGGATGTATGCTGAGTTGCCCCATTCAGAGCTGATAGCAGTAATAGATACAAACACTGAAAAGGCAAAAAAGATAGCTGAAATGCATCAATGCCCGGCTTACAACGATTATAGACATATACTGGATAAAGTTGATGCCGTAACAATTTCCACTCCAACGAACACTCATTATCAGATTGGTTCTGCATTTATCAATCATAATATTCCCGTGTTGATAGAAAAGCCTCTGGCTACTGATGTCAGAGAAGGCAGAAGAATCGTAAATCTCGCAAAAAAGAACAATACCATTCTTGCTGTAGGTCATTCCGAACGTTGTAATCCGGTTGTACAGGCCATGGAAAGACTGGGGATCGAGCCCCGGTTTATTGAAGCTATCCGCGTGAGTCCTTATCCATTCCGTTCAGGTGATATTGGAGTGGTATTTGACGTGATGATCCACGATATTGATATCATTCTGTCCCTGATACGCAGCCCAATCAAAAAGGTGGATGCAATAGGTGTGAATGTAATCGACAAGAGGGAGGATATATGTAATGCACGAATTTATTTTGAGAATGGGAGTATTGCAAGCTTAACTGCTTCACGGCTGGCTTTCAGGACCGACAGGAAAATACGGGTATTCAGCCAGAAAGCTTATATGAGTGTAGATTTTTACAAAAAGACCGGTATTGTTATCAAAGCCGACCCTAATATTGATGTTTTAA
>CAZGOR010000278.1:0-5791 GCA_964527875.1 uncultured Bacteroides sp.
GGGAGTTACTAGTCGAAGGAAATGGATCGACATTCAATTATTGTCATTTCTATTATGGCGGTGGGGGTTCTTATTTGTCAACACTGAGTATCTATGATGTCACAGCTGAAATCATCCATTGCAAATTTGTGATGAATAAAGGGGGTAAATCCGGCAGTTATCATTATGGTGCCCTGGATGCATCATCTGCCAAAAGCACTATAGTGATTAAAAACAATGTGTTTTACAGCAATACACTTCCACTATCTATACAGGCGGAGATCAGTATTGATAATACAAATATTTTCCATGATCCCGATGATCCTTTTGTTATGAATGAGATGAACGGTATTTTCGTTTCCCAGTACGATTATATCAGTCATGCTATAAGCTGGTCGGAACCGGAGGTACCTTTTGTGGATGACACCTACGACTGGTGGATCGATACCGGCGGCTCCCTTTCACTGGGAGCCAATGTGATCCTAAAGTTTACAGCTGACACATACCTCAGCATTGCCAGTGGAGGGACACTAAACTTCAATAATACCAACACATTTACTTCATTTAAAGATGATGATCACGGTGGGGATACAAATGGTGACGATTCAGCTTCATCGCCTGCAGCAGGTGACTGGGGCGGGATATGGGATGATGCATCAAGTGTTTATCTTTCAGGACCGAATATTTTGTATAGTGAGAATTAAGAAGATTACTCACCGGGTGACTTGAAGTCACCCGGTGAGTTTTTTCTTAGACCAGCAAGACAAGGAGATAAATTAAAAAATACAAAACCTGCAAAATATAGGTTTTGTATTTTTTATTTTTTATACCCTATTCATATTCTTTCGGTACCCCGCAGATTATCTTAAACGGCTTATCAGGTGAGGTATTGCGATACTGATGTTTTTCATCCGGCAGGACAAGTGCAAAATCACCTGCTTTAAGAGGTTGTTGCTCACCCGCTTCATTGACCAGCATACCCTCACCTTCGATAATATAATTCATATGTTCATAGGGATGTTGATGGTAGGGTGTATACCCGCCGGGATCAACCGTGAAAACACGGTAAGAATACACCGGCGCACCATCTTCGCGCGAAAGGGGAACCTGTTTCCAGGCATTATGAGCACCTTCCATCTGTACTTTGATTTTTTCAACCTGATCAAGTGATATGGTTTTCATTTTATTAGATGTTTGGATCAAATATCAGGCAAAATTAGGGAAATATTGGAATAATGGAATACTGGAATGATGGAATACTGGAATTCCAGCCGGGACATTCAATTCGCCTATTTTTGTGGCAGGATACGATTATCCCGAGAACCAGGGGATTTTAGTCCCAAAAAATTTTATGATCAATAAATTAATCAATATTTTTATATCTGACAGAAGTCAGGTTATTATTAAACCCACATTAATATTAAATTATGAACATCATGTTTCTAAGCTCAATTATTCAGAGATTCAGGCTATTTGCATTTCTCGGATTTCTATGCTTCATGTCATGTACAAAAGACATTCAACCGAATCTGATCATTATCTATGTTGATGATCTTGGATATGGGGATATCAGTTGCTATGGTGCAACAGAAATTTCCACTCCTCATATTGATGAGCTTGCCGCCAACGGATTAATGTTTACCAATGCCCATTGTCCGTCGGCGACCTGCACACCTTCCCGGTATGCCATGCTGACAGGTGAATATGCATGGAGAAGAGAGGGAACTGGCATTGCCCGGGGAGATGCGGGGATGATCATCGAGACCGGGCAGACTACCCTGGCAAAAGTATTCAGGGAGGCGGGTTATGTTACGGGTGTTGTTGGCAAATGGCACCTTGGACTGGGGCCTGAGGATGGTCCGGATTGGAATAGTATCATTACACCCGGTCCAACAGATATCGGATTTGATTATTCTTTTCTGATCCCTGCTACAGGCGACAGGGTACCGTGTGTATATGTGGAAAACGGAAAGGTGGTCGGTTTGGACCCGGATGATCCGATAAGGGTCAGTTATTCCGAACCGATCCTGGACGAACCTACCGGTAAGGATCATCCGGAATTGCTGAAGATGCATCCGAGCCATGGCCATAACCAGACGATTGTAAACGGGATCAGCCGTATCGGTTATATGTCGGGTGGTAAATCGGCCCGGTGGGTGGATGAGAATATGGCTGATACCATAACCTTAAAAGCCGTTCAATTCATTGAAGAGAATGCCGGCAAACCTTTTTTTCTCTATTTTGCCACCCACGATATTCATGTTCCACGGGTACCGCATCCAAGATTTGCCGGGGAGAGCAGGCTGGGTCCCCGGGGTGATGTGATTCTGCAGTTAGACTGGTGCGTGAGCACTATTATGGAAAAACTTGAGGAATTGCATTTGACCGAAAATACAATGGTGATCTTTACCAGTGATAACGGGCCGGTGCTGGATGACGGGTATGAAGATCAGGCTGTTGAGCTTCAAAGCGGCCATATGCCATCGGGACCGTTTCGCGGAGGGAAATACAGTGCCTTTGAAGCAGGTACCAGGATCCCGTTTATTGTGTTCTGGCCCGGGAAGGTTCAACCGGGCAAATCAGAGACGTTGATTTGTCAGGTTGATTTCATTTCATCATTTGCAGCAATGGTTGGTGTGAATCTGGATGAGGGTGATGGTCCTGACAGCAGAAATCTGTGCGATGTCCTGACCGGAAAGACAGAGCAGGACCGTGATCAGCTGGTTGAACATAATGTGAACGGTACTTTATCCCTGATCAAGGGCAACTGGAAATATATTGAACCCAGCCGTGCCCGCCGTATCAGTCGGAATACCAATATTGAGCTGGGGAATGATACGGTGCCACAGTTATATAACCTGGAGGAAGATATCGGTGAAAAAAATAATCTCGCAACGGATTATCCGGAGAAAGTTGAAGAATTATCATCTTTGCTCGATGAAATACGTGAACAACCTGACAGGTTGCCTTGAACCTGTCAGGTTGAAAAAGATGATTCGACCTGTCAGGTTTTATTCAACCTGACAGGTCTGACACTAACCAGTTCAGTCCATCCTTTCCATTAATTTCATCACTTCCGATCCTGCCAGCAGTAACGCACCCAGTCCGTGGATATCATTCAATGGAGCCGGGTGGTTATAATAACCGGCCAGGTCTGTGTAAATAGTGAGGCCGGTACAAATATTTTTCACGCGTCCATCGTCCGTGATCATTTCGGCAAGTCCCTGCCATCCCTTGATGGCTATAGGGGCATAGCGGTCATCTATCCAGCCTTCATTAACAGCCAGAGCTATGGCGTAGATATACATGGCTGTTGATGAAGACTCCAGGTAGGAATCCTCCTTGTCAATCAATTGGTGCCACATCCCATTTGGGGCCTGGTATCTGGCCAGCCCCCTGATCTGACGGTGCAACAGTTCAATGATCGTCTCTTTCTGAGGATGGTCTTCAGGCAGGTATTTCAGCAATTCAACTTGTGCCATGATGATCCAGCCATTACAACGGCCCCAGAAAGCAACCCCATTCTCTTGAATGTTATCATAATAACAATGGAAGTAAATATTATTAATGGGATTATAGAGGTATTTATTGAACTGTATCACCTGTTTAACAGCGAAATCGAAACATTTCTGATCACTGGTAAGAGCTCCCATCCGGGCAATAAAAGGGATGCTCATGTACAGATCGTCACCCCAGATGGTCATCTTTTCAGGAAAGGTTCTGCAAAGTGTACCATCCTCCAGTTTATCCTGTTTATACATAATATGATCAGCAGTGCAATCAATATAATCGCGATAATTCTCTCTTTTATCCTGCCGGTAAAGCTGTATCAGGCTTGCTCCCATAGCACCACAGTCGTCAAGTTGATGATGACTGATCATCAAACCAAAAGGATAAATCCACCTGTTTTCACCCGAGTAATTTTTTCCGAAATACCCGACGTTATTGAAAGCAAATTGAAAATTACGGGATGAAAATGTTCTGTATTTCTCATTACCAAGGGATTCACCCAGCTCATCGAAAGCCAGGTTCAGCACACCATTCCAGTATTTCCACTCATTGTAAGGGCTTTCTATTTTCAGATCGGATACGTTTCCCGACGATTCATCTGCCACATCAAAACGTTCTCCTGTCCGGGTATTTACTATTTTAAAGGAGGCCTGATGAATGATATTATCGGCAACACTTCTTATTGTCTTCTCCACCTGATCGGGAGTTTGTGCATGTAAAATCATACATGACCAGATCAAAGCCTGAAAGAAAAATGTTTTTAAAAGTCTTTTATCCATTTCTTTGTTTTATTAATGATATGCAAAGGTTGATGTTTTCCTGGATATTAAAGGTAATCAGATTAGTAAAAACATAAAATTATAAAAAATACTGACTCACTACCCTGTACCTCAGCCCGGTAGAATGCTTCAGGGATAAAGCTGAGTATAATATTAAGCTGGGGAAATATATAATGCCACAGTTATTAAGCATAGAAAAAAATATAAGTGAAAGAAATGATTTCACAAAGGATTATCCGGGAAAAGTTATCAAATTATCATCTTTACCGGATGAAATACGTGAACAACCTGACAGGTTCAAGGCAACCTGTCAGGTTGAAAAAAATATTTCCATAACTTTTTAAATATTTCATTAAATTTCATTTTTTAAATTAGAGAAGTTTATCTCTGAAGAAAGATTATGTATCTGATTATTGACCTGACCCTCCCCTCCCTGCCTTTACTGCCAGTTGGCGGTTTCTGTAGGCAGTCTGTCTTGGGAGTATGTCAAAACCTTCGAAAATGGATGTTTTATTTCGCAGAGTAATCAATAAGTAGGGTGAGTTCTAAGTACAGGGTGTGAATTTATATTTCAGAGTAAAATTTTTGCTATGACACAGCCACGAGGGATCTGCTTATATGGATATGTAAAAGTTTCATGCTAATCATTCTTAATACAAAATATTATATAATCATTTAAATTTCAAAGAGAGGGCATTTGCAATCATCATCATTGCATCCGTCCTGATCTGTATCCCGCTGTCGTTTTATTACAGCTGGACGAACCCGTTTCTCAAGGAGATAGGGATGAAGTTCGCTGCCAGCAAGATGACCATGGGTCAGATGTCAGAGATCTTCTTTATGCTTGTAATGCCTTTCTTTTTTATCAGGCTCGGGGTAAAACGGATGATCATGGTTGGTATGTTAGCCTGGATCCTCCGTTACCTCCTGTTTGCTTATGGTAATAATGAAGCCCTTGTCTGGATGTTATATACAGGGATCATCCTGCACGGCATCTGTTACGATTTTTTCTTTGTGACAGGACAGATATTTGTCGACAAGCGGGCACCGAAGCATCTGAAGGCTTCTGCCCAGGGGATGATCACGTTTGCCACTTACGGGCTGGGAATGTTTATCGGTACATGGTTCTCCAGACTGATCGTAGGATTATTCACTTTTACGGAAGCCAGACAAGCCAGCCATACCTGGACCCAGATCTGGCTGATTCCTATGGCGATAGCTATTGTGGTGCTGATATTCTTTGCGGTGCTGTTCAGGAATGCGAAGAAGGCTAGGGAAGAATAGTTCCCGGTTCTCAGTTCTCTGTTTGGTTTGGGATAAGGGTGTGGGTACAAGGTACAGGTTTGTGAGAGTATTGGGTTTAGAGTTATGAAGTTCTGCCGGTTGTTAACATGGGTAAAAAGTTGCAGATCGCAGGGTTTTACAATGGTCGCAAGGTCGCAGGTGTGGGTTGTGAGTGGTGAGTGTTGTTACAGGTTGCAAGTTACAGGTTGCAAGTTACAGGTTGCAAGTTACAGGTTGCA
>CAZGOR010000279.1:0-5767 GCA_964527875.1 uncultured Bacteroides sp.
AGAAAAAAATGATATAAAGCTGAATAAAAATGTCAGGAGCCGTTATCAGAATGGAAAATTATGAATACTTTACCGCGTGTTTACGGTAAGGCAAAACGTGAGGTATGAAATGATTGTTTTCATAACTGTAAAGGGATCATTAAATTGCAAAAGTAAAGAAACATTCAATATTTGCAAATAATTTCTGATTCGTTGAGAAATTTATTTATTTAATCAATATATTTCAGTAAACGACCAAAAAACAGAACAAGGGAGTGCTAAATAATAAAGGCTTTGTTTATTTTTACACAGTTGTGTCTGATTAACCGGGGAGATTCCCTGCCTGCAGCAGGCTCTTCGATTTGCTCATTAGAATGACAGTAATACTAATAAGAGCTGATATCAAAAAATGATTAATTATACTCCTTACATTCATTCAAACTTAACTGGGAACTTTAAAATATAATGTGAACGTATAACAAAAACCAAACATTTAAAGCAATGAAAAAACATTTATTGTTGTTCTTATTATTAGTTATATCAGCCGGTCTGGCCAGGGCTCAATTCAACTCTGGCAGTAAAATGGTTGGTGCCTCAAGTAACCTTGATTTCGGTTTTTTATCCGAGAAAGAAAAAGATGTTGAGGATGCTACAAAGATGACCATTATTGACATTAATCCAAGGGCAGCATATTTCCTGAAAAACAGGATAGCGATTGGTGGAGATCTGGAATATTATTTATACAGGTCGAAATATGCAGACCTGGATCCTTCCACATCAACCACATTCCGTATTGGTCCGTTTGCACGTTATTATTATAAAACAGTTGCTTCGGTTGTTCCTTTCGGTGAGCTAAAAGGCGGTGTGGGTAGCCAGGTTGATAAGTCAACTGGTACGACCGGAGAAGAGGTCAAATACAAACACAGCATTGTTTATATAGGTGCCGGTGTTGGGGCTGCCTTTTTCCTTGCCGATAACTTTTCTTTTGAAGGTATGTTGAATTATAGTTATGAACACCAGAAGAATAAGGAAATGGGTGGCAGTCATAACACAAACGGAATCATGTTTAGCTTCGGCTTCTCATTTTATTTTAATTCTCTGCTTCAGGATTAATTCGAAGTGGGTTGTTATAATTTTATTCTAACTAAGTCTTGTTAACGTACCTGGTTAAAGTCTCTGACAGTACTTCAAGTTTTACAGGTTTTGACAGATAGTCATTGCATCCGGCCCGGATGGATTTTTTCTGGTCGTTCGTAAAAGCATAGGCTGTTAATGCAATGATGGGAATTTCAGTATTTATTTTTCGTATTTTCTTCGTTGCTTCGATACCATCCAGATTGGGCATTTTGATATCCATAAGGATCAGGTCAATGTTATCTTCGGCTTTAAAAATCTCAAACGCTTGCAGTCCGTCTCTGGCCCATAATATGTTTGCCCCGGAGCGTTTAAGAAATGACTCAATAAAAAGATAATTTGAGGAATCATCTTCAGCTACAAGTATTTTCCTGTTGTTTAAGTCAGGAATTTTAATAGTTGTTTCTTCCGCAGAAAAAGATGGATATTTATCGGCAAGTTTATTTTTTATATCTTTTGCAGGTAATATAAAAGAAAATGTTGATCCTTGTGCTGGTTGTGAATGAACGGAAATTTTACTCCCAAGCAGATCAATCAGGTTTTTCGATATGGCCAGTCCCAGCCCTGTACCCCCAAACTGGCTGCTTAATGATTCATCAACCTGCCTGAATCTATCGAATATTAAATCCTGTTTTTTCTTAGGAATTCCGATCCCGGTATCTTTAATAAAAAATTTGATTTGTCGGTTATTCTGAAGTTCATAACCAATTTCAACATAGCCCTCAAATGTGAATTTAAAAGCATTTTGTACAAGATTAGTAAAGATTTGTTTTAACCGGATCCTATCGGTGTTGATGAACGGTTCTTTATCTTCAGGAGTAGTTAATCTGAATTGAACATGATCCTTATTCATCATGCTTTTTTCTTCGTAGTACTGTTGGAAAATTTCCAGCATGAACTCATTAACAGGAAATGTCGATGGTATAATCCGGATATCACCTGCTTCAATTTTGGAAATATCAATGATATCATTGATTATCAACAACAATTCGTTTCCCTTGCTTCTGATTATTTTAATATATTCATGTCGTTCTTCGTTAGCAAGGTCTTTATTTTTCAACAGTTCCGAAAATCCCAGGATCGCATTCATCGGTGTCCGGATCTCATGAGACATGTTTGCCAGGAATGCGGATTTGAGTTTATCTGATTCCTCCGCTTTCTCCTTGGCAAGCTGAAGTTTTTTCTGATATTCCCTTCGATCGGTGATATCTTTTGTGACAGCAACAATTCCTAATGGCCTGCCCGAGGCATCTTTAATCAGACTGGCAGATATTTCCACAAAAACTTGTTTTTTATTTTTCAGTATTAACTCAAATTCAACATTTTTTACGTATCCCTTTCTGAGAACTTTTTTAAATTCTTCCAGACTTTGTTTTCTATTTTTGGGATTTACAAGCTCTATCGCGTTCATTCCGATCAGTTCATCCATTGATGATAATCCAAAGATCTCCAGTGCAGCCGGGTTGCCTTCGGAAATATAACCACGAAGGTCTGCTAACGTAATGGCATCAGGAGAGGAGTACAAGATATTTCTCAGTTTCTCTTCGCTTTCTTTGAGTGCCAGTCTTGCTTTCTTTTGCTCAGATATGTTTCTGTATATAACATATACTCCCACTTGTCCTCCTCCGATTTCAATCGGGGTACCGAGAATAGAAACATGTATTTGGTCACCTCTTTTGTCCTGCCGGATAGTTTCAATAATTATTTTTTCTCCTTGCCCCACTCTTTTTGAAATGGAGGTAGCTTCCTGGTAAAGGCTTTCGGGTGCGATCAGATCATCTATTTTTTTGCCGAGAGCTTCTTTAGCAGAATATCCAAACAGTTTTTCAAATTCATTGTTAACTTTTAATAAATGCCCTTCGATATCTGTCAGAACAATAGTTTCAGGAGAGTTCTCAAAAAGCTGTTCGAAATAAGCTTTTTCTATCTGAACATCGTCATAAGCTTTTTTTGTCTCAATAGACAAACTGATCTGGGTGGAAACAAATTTCAAGATTTCCAGGTCCTGTTCAGTATATGCATTTTCATTTTCATAATGTTGAACAACAAGTGCACCAATGATTTCCTCTTTTATTTTCAGGGGTACTCCAAGCCAGATCTTACTGGGTGTACCAACGTCTTCAATTTCGTCTGATCTGACCAGTTTTTCAATTTGTTCGTCCCTCATGAGTAATGGCTTGTCATTCCTGATCATGTAACCGGTCAGTGTTTTTCTGGCAGGAAACTCGGTAAAACTATCCTTTTCATCAATAAAATAAGGCAGGGATAGTGTATCATTTTTCCTACTATAAAGAGCAACAAAAAAGTTTGTTGTATCGAAAACTTTTCCCAACTCTTTCTGAATCACACGGAAAAGCTCATTCATATCTTTTGTGACTGTCACAGCATTTGAAATGGAATACATGATTTCCCTTACCTTTTCATTTTTTTTCCTTTCCGTGATATCCTGAATGATTGTTAATATCCGTTCGACTTTGTCTTCTTCATGTATGGGTATCAAACGGGTGTATGTATAAATCTCCTTGCCATTAATCTTAAAATACTCATCTTTCTGAACGATTTTCCCTGTTTCAAAAACTTTCATGTAATCATCTTTGACTGTTTTTTTTAGGAATGGGAAGAACTCATAGAATTTTTTACCAATAATGTCTTTGGTTAATCCAAGTTTTTCACATATTTTAATCATTGATTTATTGGCGAGAATGATTTCCATATCCCGGTTAATCATGTGAACCCATTCCTGCATTGAATCAAGCGATGTCCGGTATTGTTTTTCTGATGATTTCAATGCCTCAACAAACCGTACCTTTTCTGTTATATCCCTGACTATTGCCTGTATCCCGATAATCTTATTGTTTTTCCTTAGCAATGATGTATGTATTTCGGAGTTATGCAGAAAGCCATTTTTATCATGCCATTCGATCTCTATAGGTTTGGTGATACGATCCTTTAACAGTTCAGCAAAAAGTTTGACAAAACGTGGAATATCTTTTGCCCTGAAACCGGGAAATTTCGTAAAATGCATACCGACCAGTTCATCATCAGAATATCCGCCAATCCTTGTAAATGCATCATTGGCCATAATAATCACACCTTTCTTATCCAGTACAACAATCCCATCAGGAGCTGATTTAAGCAAATCTTCATACCTTTCTTTTGATATACGCAACTCTTCCTGGATCTCTTTGAGCTCAGTGATATCCCTGGTTATGGTTAACATATGGGGGATTTCATCCATATGGATCAACATTGCAGATAAAAGCGTATCTCTTATTTGTTTGTCTTTTCTGTGGAACTGAATTTCATAATTGCTAATGACTCCTTTTTCCCTTAGTTCGTTAACCAGTTTTTTTCTCTCTTTATTGTTTATCCACAAACCCAGTTCAAATACGGGTTTACCTATTACTTCCTCCCTTGTATAGCCTGTCAGGCGGCAAAAACCTTCATTCACATTGATGAATAATCCATTATCCAAGCGTGAGATGGTAAGGGAATCCGGATTGGAATGAAATATATTTGAGAATATTTCCTGGTTTTTATTTAACTCAGTTGTTGTATCCTCGAGTGTCTTAACAACTTTCCGGAGTTGAAGGTTTTCCCGGGTTAACCGGTTAGTCATATTCCCAACTTTCTCTGATAGTATATTGATACCTGACGCAATGCCATCAATTTCATCTTTTGAATCACTGACATTAATCCTGGACGAAAATTTGCCTGCAGCTATGTTCTGCAAGACCCTGATGATTTCCTTTATCCTTTGATCTTTTTGATTCTGTACCACTTTTTTACTCATAGAAAATGAATTTCAGACAGTTTAAGGCTTTGTTCTGATTAATAAAAAGTTATTATAAGATAATATTTTATTATGAAATTGAATTTAATGATCACTTTCGATTAAGTTATTTGTTGATGAGGAATTAGTTGATTCCTATGATTTGTGTAAAATTAATTAATTTAACATGAATTCGCTATTATCATCGTCGACAAATTGGATGACCCGGTAAAGCCGGGACACAGATGCGTTGGTCAAACATTTACAGCATGGTTTTTATTGTAAAGCAACAAATTTGCATAAATGGTTGTATTCTCCATTTGGCACCGGATTTTTATATGTCAAAAAGCAAAAGATCGGAAAAATCTGGCCATTAACTGCCCCGGCTGATCCTGAAAGTGATGACATCCGTAAATTTGAAGCTATGGGTACACGTTCTTTCCCGGCGGAGCTGGCCATTGGTACTGCAATTGATTTTCATGACTTGATCGGTTCAAAGAGAAAGGAAGCAAGACTTCGTTATCTTAAAAATTATTGGATGGGTGGGATCAGTGATTAACACCTTCACACTTTCTTAAAATACTTTCTGGCTGCCTGCATAACCTTGGGTGCGAGCCACAGGGCGGATAACATTGTGGGGAATGCCATTAATCCATAGGAGCTGTCGATGATACTGATTACGACCCTGAGCGAACATAAAGCACCAATCATGATAGTCAGAATGTAAAAGATATAATATATATTAACGTATCGTGTACCAAAAATGAATGAAAAGCATTTTGCGCCATAATAAGGGTAGGAAAACATCGTGCTTAATGCGAAGATTGAAACACATGTGATCAGCAGGTAGGGACCATAAGTTGGGATTGACTGGTCAAAGGC
>CAZGOR010000280.1:0-5752 GCA_964527875.1 uncultured Bacteroides sp.
GTAGTATGTCCAACCAATGCTATTGAAATCAAGACAATATCATAAATCGATAATCATGTCTGGTTCAGTAATTATTCCGGCTTTAAGACCGGGGTCAATTCTCCAATCCCCCGGTTAACAACCGGGATTACACCTTTCAACCAAGTTATATCCAAATGCAGATTGACAACCTGCAATACTTAATCACCCTAACACACTTCCCACACTCACTAATTTACCAATTTACCATTATTCCCCCGATACGCTTCGCTATCGGGATTGTTCGACTTTGGTCTCTCGAACATTATTCCATTATTCCTAAAACATAATTATATTAGACAATGTTATTTTTGTATCAAACATTTATTTATTAAGATTGCTCATCAATGAACAGAAAGCCCATGAAATACCATCCAAAACCCTCCCGTTATGACCATATGGTCTATAACCGCTGTGGTCATTCCGGATTAATGCTACCGGCCATTTCACTGGGCCTGTGGCATAATTTCGGACATGTTGACGATTACGAAACTGCCCGGCAAATGTTATTCACTGCTTATGATGCCGGCATTACTCATTTTGACCTTGCCAACAATTATGGCCCGCCGCCCGGATCAGCCGAAGAAAATTTTGAAAAAATCCTTCATCACGATTTCCGGGGATATCGTGATGAACTTATCATTTCGACCAAAGCCGGATATATGATGTGGCCCGGTCCATATGGCGACTGGGGATCCAGAAAATATCTCCTTGCCAGCCTCGACCAGAGCCTGAAACGAATGCAGCTGGATTATGTTGATATTTTTTATTCCCACCGACCCGATCCCGATACACCATTGGAGGAAACCATGATGGCACTTGATCAGGCTGTAAGGTCAGGAAAAGCACTTTATGCAGGGATCTCAAACTATGATCCTGATCAGACTCTGGAAGCATCGAAAATTCTCAGACAGCTTGGCACATCATGCCTGATACATCAGCCTAAATATTCCATGTCTGTTCGCTGGGTTGAGGATGGACTTCTGGATGTTCTGGAAAAGGAAGGAATAGGCTGCATCGCTTTCTCCCCGTTGGCCCAGGGATTGCTGACCGACAAGTATATTAAAGGCATACCTTCGGATTCAAGAGCTTCAAAACCACATGGATTCCTGAAGAAAGATGAGATTACCCCGGATGCCATCGAAAAAGTAAAAAAGCTTAATGAACTGGCAAAACAGCGCGGCCAGAGTCTTGCTCAAATGGCAATTGCATGGCTGCTGAAAGATAAACGTGTAACCTCCGTATTGATCGGGGCAAGAACTGTTGAGCAACTGAAAGATAATCTGGGTACGCTTGATAACCTCGAATTCTCCGGAGAAGAACTGAAGAAAATAGCAACAATATTAGGATAAGATAGGAAAATACGCCTGTCCCGGGTATTTAAGATCAGGATCTACTTAGTAACCACCTTCTATGCATCTTTGAAGATCCTGAAACAAGTCAGGATGACAATCCCATTTTATAATGTCAGTATGATACAAACCAAAAACAAAAAAATGTGAACCAGGAACCAGGAACAAGAAACCAGGAACCATTCACCACGAAGTGGGGAATTATCGGTCCCGGGAAAATCGCCCATAAATTTGCCCAAGCTTTATCGTTTGCCCCCAATGCTGAGTTATTTGCCGTTGCTTCCCGGTCGGAAGAAAGAGCACGCGATTTCGCCATGCAATATGATGCTCCGCATTACTATCAGGGTTATGAAAAAGTAGCTCAGGATCCTGAGGTGGATATCATTTATGTCGCCACGCCCCATTCATTGCACTATGAAAATACAATCATGTGTCTGGAAAATGGTATTCCCGTACTGTGTGAAAAACCTTTTACCATTACCAGGGTTCAGTTGCAAAAACTTGTTGATACAGCAAGGAATAATAAAGTCTTTCTGATGGAAGCCATCTGGACACGCTTTTTACCAACAATAAAAAAAGTCCTTGAGATCAAGGAATCAGGAATATTAGGTTCAATTAAAGAGATATATGCTGATTTCGGTTTTAAAGCACCTTTTGATCCTGCCAGCCGCTTATATAATCTTGGCCTGGGAGGAGGTGCACTTCTTGATGTAGGGATTTACCCGGTCTTTCTGTCTCTCCTGCTGCTTGGCGATCCGGCAAATATCAGGTCAACTGCCGTGTTATCAGAAACCGGTGCAGATGAATCATGCAATATACTTTTTGAATATCCCGGTGGAGTAACGGCTAACCTTGAATGCACAATATCTGCTGAAACACCAACAGAAGCTGTCGTCATGTTTGAAAACGGACAGATCAAGATCAACCGGAAATGGTTTGCACCCTCATCACTGATAATGATCCATTCTAACAAAAAGATGGAGGAATTAACATTTGAAAATGTTGGGAATGGATATCATTATGAAGCCATTGAAGCTATGAAATGCCTTGAAAACGGCCTGATTGAATGCCCGGATCTTACACTTGACTTCAGCCTTAATTTAATGGGACTGCTGGACAAGATCAGAGATCAATGTGATATCAGGTACCCCGGTATGGATAATTAATATTTTCATAATCCCTGTTAGCTTGAATGATATTATTGATTGTTGCAACTGCTGCAATAGTCGCAGTGTTCAGTGAGACTGTTTATTCAGAAACGAAGTGATCTGAATAAACAAAGTCGAACTAATCCCGATAGTGAAGAGTATCGGGAGTTGCAATGGTTTCAAATGTCTTAAATTTTTATTGATGCAATTTTGACTAATGCGATCATTGAGACCATTGCAACAACAGGAACAGCCTGGATGGTGATTCCGAATGACTAATTGATTTGTTTCTCTATATCAAGAAACCGTTTGTACGCTTCTTCCCAGTCGGTTCTATTCTCAGGAAGAAATGTTTTCAATTTAAATGAATTCCGGATCACTTCTCTGATCTCATCAATATTACTGACAAATCCCTTTGCCATTGCCTGTACCATCAGGTTCCCAACTGCGGTGGCTTCTGCCGGACCTGTAACGAGAGGTACACCTGTCGCATTAGCTGCAAACTGACTGAGCAATTCATTCTGTGTTCCGCCGCCAATAATATGAATCTTCTCAATTGACTTGCCTGATACTTCTCTTAACTGATCAAGCGTCATCCGGTATTTAAAAGCCAATCCTTCCAGGATAATCCGTACAAACTGACCATGTCCGTATGGCTCAGGCTGCCCGGTCATCTTACAGAATGTCCTGATCTCTTCAATTATATCACCCGGATTATAAAAATTCATCCAGTCGGGATCAATGATTGATTGAAAAGGTTCTGCCTTCACTGCCATCTCAACAAGTTCAGGATAAGTATATGCATTTCCGGAATCTGTCCAGATCCTTCTGGATTCCTGTAACAACCATAAACCCATGATATTTTTCAACAGACGTATTCTTTTTCCCACACCACCTTCATTTGTAAGATTATATTGCAGTGTTTTTTCAGATATTACAGGTTCTTCAGACTCAATACCCATCAATGACCAGGTACCGGAACTAATGTATGCCCAGTTATCGCCTTCCGCAGGGACTGCTACAATGGCTGAGGCTGTATCATGTGAACCTACAGCTATAACAGATAAATCTTTCATACCCATCTGCTGTGCCAGATCAGGAGTGATTTTGCCAATGACACTTCCGGGTTCAATGATTTCATTCATAATATGACGCGGTAATCCGAGTTTTTTAAATAAAACCGGTTCCCAGTTACAGGAATAGGCATTAATTAACTGTGATGTTGACGCAAAGGTATAATCAGTAGTTTTAATCCCTGAAAAAAGATAATTAAAAATATCAGGCATAAATAAAAGACTATCAGCAATATTCAACACATCCGGCTGATGGTGTTTCCATGCAAATAATTGGTATATGCTGTTAAAAGGCCACATTGCGATGCCGGTAAGCTTGTATATCTCCTCCTTTGTAATGATACGATGAACCTTATCCATAGCTTCCGAGTTCCTGTGATCACGATATGCATAGGGCACTCCAAGAAGCCTTCCGGAACTGTCAAGCAAACCAAAATCCACACCCCATGTATCCACTCCGATTGCTTCAGGACAAATCTTTAGTTCTGTGCAACACTTGCCAAGTCCTTCTTTCAGCTCTTCGAATAAATTAAACACATTCCAATAATAATTACCATGTATCTGTAACATGCTGTTGTTGAATCTGTGGATATCCCGAAGGCTAATCTTCTGATCCTTTAATGTTCCCAGAATTGCCCTTCCGCCTGAGGCACCCAGATCAAATGCTAGAAAATTACTCATAATGATATGTTTTAATTGTGATTCAGTTGTTGTTCAATAGTTAATTCAGTAGTTAATTCAATTGTGCTTCTAAATTCATTGTTAAATTGTTAACTATTAACCATTTAGCAATGAAGCCATTTATTTATGTGCTTCAGTTGTGCTTTAACCAGCTGTTGTGTGTCTTTGGAGTCAAGTCATTCCGAAGGAACGAAGTGACTGAGGAATCTCCCCGGATCTTACCAATTCGCCTGTTATGAATCGTTATCATTTCTTCTCCAGCGGCTTGATTGATCTATTATGATCCAAATCCTGGATTGTTGTTGGGGCCATCGAGATCCCTCCTCGTTGCCGCTCGTCGGGATGATTTGTTTCACTCGATGGTAAAATTTTCACCCGATGACTTGTGGGCATCGGACAATTTATCTCACACTCTTCACTCACACCCATCCCGAAAATCATTCCAATTTTTTGCGCCTCCAATCTCCATGCACCATGCTATTTAAAAGACACCGAACACCGCCTGTTCTTCAGTATTACAATAGATTGATGAATAAAAATAAAAACCAAAACGGTTCGTTTCAAATTTTCTTTCCAGGTGAAGCACAGGATGGGCAGATGAAACACTAAGATAATCCGCCACATGATCTGCAGCGCGGATTGCCCTGATCTTCTGTTCCCCACCTTTTACTTCAATCCTGTAAGAAACACGCAGAACATCAAAAAGCGATTTATTTTCAAAATTCCTGGAAGTGAACCGGGGAAGATTAATGTTTGGCAAATAATTGATATCATAAAAGATCGGCTTACCTTGATATAACCTGAGTCGCTCCATCTTAATGCAACCTGATTCGATCTCTGTTTTCGATAACCTGAAGAAAAAATCTTCATCCCAATTACCAACAAATGGTTTAACAATTATCCTTGTTTCCAGATTCTTCCCACCAAAAGCTGAAGTTGTTCCTGCTATGGATAAAATACCAATACCCTTTGGCAGTGCATGTACAATACTCCCTTTCCCCTGTTGTTTCCTGATATACCCATCATTCACCAAAGCAGCAAGGGCTTGCCGTACAGTTGGACGGGTAATTGAATATATTATACATAACTCATTCTCTGATGGTAACAGATCACCTTCCTTGTATACTCCGTCAACAATATGCCTTCTTAAAATCTCATATACTTTGCGGTATTGAGGTATCCTCTCTCCCATTTGAAATTCATTTGCATGCACAAATTAACAATTTTTATTTAAATAACTTGTATATACAAGTAAAAATTTATAAATTTATATCTTAATTTATACCTAAAATTATAAGCATATTATATTAATATATTCATAATCTATTCATTAACTTATATTAACAAGTTTTATTATTATATCAATTTTATCCAATAATGATTCACATAGTTAAATTCACAGGGGACCACAGAGTTAATTGAGAACTACAGAAAATATATATCTGTGTAACTCCTATTACTCTGATTGGTTATCTGTGAC